>JAAHHL010000001.1 GCA_010672185.1 Caldora sp. SIO3E6
GAAAATATTTCCTGAAAGGAGACATCAAAACTAATTGGTGCAAATTGGAGGGTTTTTGCTGGTGGTGAAACTTTGGTATTTTCTAGTTGCCATAAAATAAGATTACTCAAGGCAAGGTGCGGCATCGCTACACCCTTCGGCTGACCGGTAGAACCGGAAGTGTAGATGACATAAGCCAAGTTTTCCTCAGAAGCAGTACAGTGAGGATTGAAGTCAGGTTCTTGACTAACTAGATGCCAGTCAGCATCTAAACAAATAATTTGGGCTTGATTTTCCGGTAATCTAGCTAGCAAGTTTGTTTGAGTTAATAGTACTGAAGCTTGAGAATTGGCCAGCATATAGGCGATGCGCTCAATCGGATAACCTGGGTCTAGGGGAACATAAGCACCACCTGCTTTGAGAATGCCCAAGATACCTATCACCATCTCTAGCGATCGCTCAACACAAATTCCCACTAATACGTTTGGACCTATCCCCAGATTCTGCAAGTAATGAGCTAGTTGATTGGCTTTTTGATTTAAAGCTTCATAAGTTAGTTGGTTTCCCTCAAACACAACAGCTAGAGAATGGGGAGTTCGTTCTACTTGTGCTTCAAACAACTGATGAATGCACTTATCCTGGGGATAGTCAACCTGAGTATCATTCCATTCAGTTAATAAGGGTAACTCCACCTCAAACCACCTCATTTACTTTAAGGAAAAGTTAAGCAATGAGCAAATCACTACAGTATAAATCAGAAGCTGTTATTGGCTGTAGGTCACGCTGCGCGATCGTACTACCAAATTAAGGTGATCTCCATGATTCTGAGGTAATTATCCATTATCCATTGTTCATTATCAATTAGTAAGTGGCTGCCTAAGCTAGGTCGGTATAAGGAGTATATCTAGACTCATAAGCTGCCTCTTGACCGTAGGAAATTTCTACATGGTGTCCATCAGGATCTCTTAGGTAGGCTGCGTACCCAGTTGGAGGACCATAATCCTTAGGTCCGTCAAGTAAACAACCCTCTTTGCGAGCCAGTTTACAGAGTTGATCCACTTGTTCAGAACTAACACAAGCAATACCAATATGACTCGGGGGCAAGATCGGCTTAGCCTCTTCTTCCTCCAGTAAAGCTAGCGCAAAGGGTCTAATGTTGTCAGACATCCAAACTGTACCTGGTTCTACGCGCAAGCGCACCACTGACATCTGACCGTACTTGGCGTAGAAAGCAATACTGGTATTAAGGTTCGTAACAGCTATAGCTAAATGAGTGAAGGCTGTTGTTTTAGTCATGGCAGATCCTGTAGTTTGATTGAGACTGTCCAAAGTATCTTGAGTAAATACGGGTAATCCAAAGTCAGGTCGGTAACCGTGAATAGCATCAGGAGCAAGCTGCTTCATCAGGAAGACTATCGCCCCAGTTACCACTTGACCAGGAACTAAAATGGGGCAACCCGGTGGGGTAGGAATAATGAATGTCGATGAAACTAGTTCTCGTCCAGATGCCATTATCTCATCTATTTCATTGTCTAGCTTGAGATATTCTATTTTTTCTTCGTCTAAACCCAGGAAGTAGGCGCTCCGCATATCACCTTGCCCAGTTACCTGGTGAGAACGGAAGCCGGAGTAAAACTCGCTGAAATGAGGCAAAGAAGGCAAATTTCGTGTTAGTTGTTGCAGCTTGTTTTCAAATAATTTGATTTCCACTTGATTGTCTTGGCGCAATTCCTGTTCCAATCCCTCAGCAATTTGATTCAGGCAATCAAGCAAATATGTTACAGAACCCCAGGTTGTCCCGATATTAGTCATGAATAAAACTGTATTGAGGGAAACCTTGTTAACCTGAATATTAAACTGTTCCATCAGTACAGAATTTTGGAAAGTATAGCCATCGATTCCTGTTTGGCCAATGTACAAAGTCAGCCGCGTGGGATCGAGTACAAATTCATCATCCTCCCAAGCTTGCTCGATACGCTGGAACTCTGCTTCTGGAGTTTCCTGAGTTTGGTAACTTTTCAGACCTGATGGTCGATAGATATCGGGAATCAACTCTTCAGGAGTAAGTATCTTGAAGTATTTTCCTAGCAATGGATGAGTGTTAACCTTCTCCCGCACTACCATTGCTGTATCAATCTGAGACTGAAGCAATTTAAAGCCTTCCAAATCAACTTGTCGCCGCGCTAAATCCAGAGAGGCCAAAATTTGGTAATTCGGGGATGTGCTGGTATGGGTCATGTAAGCCTCTAGAAAATCAATTTCCGACCTACGGTTGAACTCCTCGTCCCAGATGTGAATCATTGATGATTGACGCATACCAGACAGAGATTTATGGGTTGATTGGGTTGAGTACACCCGAATCTTGACTTGATCTGGATCAGGTAAGAGGCGCTGGTTCAGCCAGGTGTCATCATCCTCTGGATCAAGCCGATCAAATTGTTCTTTAAAGTCTGCATACTCCTGTCGGTATTGGGGACTGTTATAGCGAGTATGAAGGTCAGTGGCAGCTTGCATTGCTGTACGTTCTCGATAGATTGAGGTGCAACGAGCAAAGGCAAACCAGGCTTCGTCCCAGAGGAAAATCAGATTTGGCTTGATTGCCAGTATTTCTTCCATGACTTGCTTAACGTTGTAAACAATCCCATCAAAGGTACAGTTTGTAAGTAACACCATCTTAACCTGCTCCAATTGCCCCTCTCGCTTGAACTTGAGCAATTGTTGCTTAATTTCCTTTAAAGGGACAGCACCATAGATACTATATTCTTTGAGGGAATAGGCATTGAGGTAAAGGGGTTGAGCACCTACTAAAACGATGCCATAGTGGTGAGATTTGTGGCAATTCTGGTCAACTAAGACAATATCACCTGGGGTTACAACTGTCTGCAAAACAATTTTATTGGCAGTTGAAGTACCGTTAGTCACAAAAAAAGTTTGCCTGGAACCAAAGCTTTTTGCTGCTAAACTCTGAGCCTGTTTAAGGGTACCAGTAGGGTGCAATAATGAGTCTAATCCTCCACTGGTTGCTGAAGTTTCTGCTAAAAAGAGATTTTGACCGTAGAACTCTCCCATGTCCTGAATCCAATCAGACTTAAAAATGGAATTTCCCCGGGAAATGGGCATAGCATGAAATACCCCTGTGGGTTCTTGGCTGTAATTTCTTAAGGCATTGAAGAAAGGGGTTTCGTAACGTTTTGCGATGCCTTGAATAATACTTAAGTGTACTTCAAGATAGTCTTCCTGGTTGTAGAAAACGCGGCGGAAGTTCTGATTCGCCTCAGCATCCATATCAACCACGGATACATCACTCAACAAGTATAAATCCAACTCTGGACGTAACTTATTTAAAATCGCACCTAAAGTAAAACCTCTCGGTTGGTAATATTCTCCAGCTAATTCAGCTTGTTCTAACCCACTGATGTATTCTTCGAGCACTGACAAACGGTTGTTTGAGTGCAGGGGAAAGTCGTAGCCAATAACACAACATTGAATGTTGTGATTCAACATCAAAGCTGTTAGGGAATCTTCGAGGTTAGAAATAAAGATAATTTGATAAATAAACTGGTCTGTACTTGAGGCTATCTCTGCTAATTTGTGGCGTATTTCTTTTTCTTTTTCTATTGTTATATCGTCTTCAACAAATAAGACTGTGAAATAGAGTTGATTAGAGTTTTTATTGTACTTATCGACCGATATAATTTGCTCTCCATCTTTCTGTTCCCTTGCAAAAATCTGATCCATGTATGCTTGGTCATACAGTTCAGCACCGCTAGACATCAAACCTATAATTTGAGCCACTTCCCAGGAAAGTCGGGAATATTCCTGGTGCTCAAAGTGCTGCTGCAATCGTCGAAATGCATTTATCCCTGGAAATTTCCAGTAGAGTTCGAGGGGTTCGAGAATTTTGAACCCAGCTGCAATTTTTTCCTTTAAGGTGGAGATATCCTTGCCACAGGCGTGAAGAGATTGCAAGCGGTCCGTTGACAATTTCAGTTGGCTCCAGATATCAACACGCATTGGTAAGGTATTTTTATAGGTGTTGATATACAAGCAATCAAGAATACGAGTACATGAGTTTTGAGACACAGTTATATTTTATTTCCTTATAAGTTTACCCAGTAATTTTCCCGCAAGCTGTGCAAGGTTTTTGAGTCATTTTACCATGATAAAACCATACTATAAAAATGACGCGATCGCATGACTCAATGTATGTTATCCGAACCTAGTGCAGGGTAGCGGAAATAACTGAGAAGCTAAAATTTCCTTGTCCTCCTTGTCTCCCTTGTCTCCCTTGTCTCCCTTGTCTCTTTTGAGGTGCTCAAGAACTTCTGCCTAGCTGTACTAGGATAAGCGATCGCTAATCATTCATCAATTAATTCTTTAATTGACTTTTTACCTGATTTAGCTTGTTCAATGGATTTTAATAAATGTTCGGCATTAGTAGGATTGGATAATAAATATAGTGTTTCCTGCCAAGAGTTAAATTCATCTAAAGACATTAAAACAGCTTGTTTACCTTGATCATTACATACTATAGTTGGTTCTACGTCAAGAATGACCTGATCAATTAGTTCATCTAATTGTTGTTTGGCTTGATTACTCGTAATTGCTTTCATGTTTAGCTAGTAAGAGTTTATACTATAAATAACATAAACGCGATCGCATGGGTCAATGTATGTTATCTGCAACCTAGGATAAGCGATCGCACTCACCACCTCAATTCAATCGTAGGTTGGGTTGAGGGGAATAGTTGGGTAACATTAATCAACCCAACCTACAAGAGCAACCATCGCTACGAGCCAATTCGCATCAGCCTAGTTCTTCACCTAGGGTTTGCTGTGATGCGTGCCGAATGTGTAGAATGCGAACGGTCGCTCCTTCTTGCTCTTCCAATATAGTAAAAAGAATTCGATATGAATTACGTCCCCGACCGTAGAGTAATTGTCGTATTTCTTGACTGAAATACTTATTCTCTCTTGCTAGAGGACAACGTTTGGGAAACTGCGATAGAGATTCGATTGCTTGTAGCAATCCAGCATACCATTGGCTTGCCTGGGTGGGAGATGTGACTTGGGACAAACGTAGGAAGGCGCTGTCGGCTTCCTCCTCTGCCACACTGGAAATTTCAATAGGGTATTTCATGAATCGACTGGCAGGTTATACTGGCGACGTTGCTCTTGGGCAAACTCAGCGAAAGACCGAAATCGACCTGCCTGGAAATCATTCAATCCTTTTTGAATGCCCTTTATCGCCTCCTCTGAATCTTCCACCTCCGACTCTAAGACATTAGCTAGCAATTCAGATGCAACCAAGCTAACATCTTGACCTCGCTGAGCAGCATATTCACGCAGTAATGCTTCTAATTCTGAGTTAAGGGTAACAACAATTGTCATCGACCTACTTTCCTCCCAACCTTTGCTTCTATGCTGCATTCTAGCAAAGTGTGGGGGTGCGTTACTTTGGCATTTCCTCAACCCACCGGACAAGTCGCGATCGCATGACTCAATATATGTTATCCGCAACTTAGGATAAGCGATCGCACTACATCACCACCTCAATTCAATCGTAGGTTGGGTTGACGCTCCGAAACCCAACAACATCAGACCGCCACACCAATTAAATTGTACTTTCTATTTTCTTAGAGAGAAAACCCGGCTATTGAGGAGAAGACGTTGTGTTGAGGGGAATTATGTTGGGTAACATTAATCAACCCAACCTACTAGAAGACGCATTCACTAAATTTATGATTTCATCTGCTTCTGAGCAAGATAATGTTCGTCCAGGGCGCGTCTTAGCATCATTTTAATCACAGCAGATCTGCTAATGTTGAGTTCTTTTGCCATTGTATCTAGTTCAGTGAGCATAGGGCTAGGAATTTCCATGTTTGTGGTTTCTAGATCCTGTCTTCTTCGTGAAGTCATCTGACGGCGTGTTCCGACTCTTGTTGTTGTGGAGTCAAAATAGCGGTCTATAACTTCTTCTCCTGCTTCGATTTTTTGTTCAATTTCTTCAATAGAAATATTGTTCATAAATTTCTCTCTCCCTTTTTGTGCTTTTCCAGTAAGTTATTAACCAGATATATTCCCCTTCATCATCATAACGCAGTTCATAAATGACCGATAAAAGAGAATTTTTCAGAAAACCAATAGCAATAAATTGTTCAGGATAATCTTGTTTTATTCGTTCTACATAGTCGCCAGCCAAGATAGTAGCGACTTCATCGAACGAGTATCCTCTATTTCGCTTCAGAAGTTGACTTTTGTGATTATCCCAATCAAATCGCATTTTTTACCATAAAGTCCTAAGATAGAGATGTTTCTCTACTCTGCTACCGTCCTAATTTTACCGGATAATTTGCTTAGAAATCAAAGTATAAGCGTTATTTTTGTTGGGTTTCGTTGCCTCAACCACCCTACAAGATCGCGATCGCACTCTATCATGCATCGCATGATATTATATGGAATGTAAGAGGTTATATTGCGGATTTTTAAGAATGCATGGTTTCAACGCTTCTCCCGTAGGGAAAGAATGACAGATGCTATGTTGCTCAAAGCTGTGATGCGGGCAGAGCAAGGCTTAATCGATGCCGATCTCGGTGGAGGTGTTATTAAGCAGCGCATTGCCCGTGAGAGCCAGGGTAAGTCTGGAGGGTATCGCTCGATCATCCTATTTCGTCGTGGTGATAAGGCGTTTTTCATGTATGGGTTTGCTAAAAGTGAGCGCGATAATATCTCCAATGATGAGCTAGCAGACTTTAAGAAGGCGGCTAAAGAGTACTTGGCTCTGTCAAATGAACAGATTCAGCAATTGATAGATATCAAGGCACTAGGGGAAGTTAAGCAATGAGCGAATCACTACAATACAAATCAGAAGCTTTTGCTGCCATCCATGAGTCTATGGAAGCTTTGCATCAAATTGATGCCATTACTCAGCAGACAATGGGTGAGTTTGATGAAACCTGTCTTACTCCTATAGAATCCCTATCTCCACAAGATATCCGTGCTTTGCGGGAGCGGGAAAATGCTTCTCTACCAGTCTTCGCTCGTTACCTCAATGTTTCACTCCATCAGGTTTCCGACTGGGAAAGTGGTGTTAAAAAACCTGGGGGAGCTGCACTACGCCTGTTGACACTCGTGAAGAAAAAAGGGCTACAAGCGATCGCCTAAAGCATTGTAGGTTCTATTTTGTTAGAGAGAAAACCCGGCTATTGAGAAGAAGACGTTGTGTTGAGGGGAATTATGTTGGGTTGAAGAATGAAACCCAACCCTACAGCTTTTTCTCCTAAACTCAATTCACGACTCCTCAAATATATGATCACCTTTGTGCAGTCGATGGGCCATTTCGTAGGTTTGTTCCTGAGAGCGCATAGTTGGTGCATGAGCGGCTAAATATCTCGCTGCTGCAACTAATACGTGAATTCCTGCCTTAGTATCCCGTAAAAGCGTATACTGACGAAAAGCTGCTTCGACGGCTTGAATTGTGTGGAAGTTTCGGTCTTCTCGTAACAGTAACTTCCCCAGCATGGCCAACAACTGGTCAGGATTGCCACCACTATATAAGTAGTGGGCAACTAATTTACCTGCTTTATTTACTTGCTGCTGTCGATCCAACAATCCAGGTAGTTCTTTGAGTAATTCTTCTGGCTCAGTAACAGTTTGATTGGGTTCTGGTAACCTAGCCGGTGGTACATTCAAAAAGCGGTTAAGATAAACAGTCATAGCGGCATCAAAGACCCCTCGCAATAGTTCGGTGGAGGTAACTCGCCGCAGTCCCTGATGCACGGCGTTGGCAAAAGTGAAACTATGATGGGCTGTATCCCAATCCCGGAAGTCGTTGTTCGTTTGGAAGTGGGCAAGGCGCAATGCTGCGGCATAGGCTACCGTACCAGCTAATTCTACTTCACTACAGCCGGAGCTTAGGGCTGCTAACAGTGAAGAAGCGATCGCTTGAACATCTTCACCTAATAGTACTGGCACTAACTGCTCACGCCCCAACCAAGTACCCCGTTTCTCTTTCCCTGCCTCAATTGCCTCCGGCAGAGCCTCGAAAGCAGTCTCTAGAATTGCGACTAAATCAATCGGGTAGCGCCAAGCATTAGATTCCTCCATCCGCTCAGCCCTAGCATAACCTCTAACTAAACTGGTTAGTACTAAAGCTGCATCTTGCCAATCAGTAGCATCTAGAGCTTCCAATGCCTTGTTGCTGAAGTCAAGGGCATGACCAATATCAATATAGCGGTGGTCTGTGGCCGCAGCAAAGAGCATCTGGGCGATTTGAGTTGGCTTGGCACCAGCAGCAAGAGCAGATATTAAGCAGCGTTCTGCTCCTTCTGCATCCCGTACTTCGATAAACTGGCGAAACCATCCCTGAAGAGTCCCGAACTCAGGGTTAGCATTGGGCAAAGGCTGAAGAGTAAACCGTGGCGGCGCACCAGCACAGTCACGAGCTACCGCAGATAGTCCTTGGTAAAGGGCACGGGGTTGGTCATGAACATCTAAATAAGGCAACAAGTTCATCATACAGGTATGGATGGTTAGACCAGCACCCCAGCCATCTTGGCGGTAACGGACTCCAAAATCAAGTCCGATGCGGAAGGGCTCTGTTGCCTTAACTTTTCCAGTAAGTAAAGCAATAACCGATTTGGCAATCACCAAAGAAATACTCTGTTCTAGTCCATCTTGGAGACGTTGGCGTTGATGTACCAAAGGGTCTATCTGAGGTGCTAGATCTACCCACACTTCCCCTGCTTGTAGCTGCACAGGGAACGAGCGTACATCATCAGCCCAGCCATCAAAAGTGCCCCCGCTGTTAAGGTCAAAGCGGGCATGATGCCAATGGCAGGTTAGAATACAGTTTTTGACAGTACCTCTGTCCAAGGGAAAACCCATATGAGGGCAACGATTATCTATGGCATAGACTTTGTCACCTTCGCTGAATAAAGCGATCGCCTGTCCTTGAGTATGGACAACTAAATAGCCAGCAGCTTGGACATCTGTCAGCTGGGCGACTCTTACGTAGTTATTTGTATTGCTAGACATAATTAAATTAGATAGTCTACATCGGTATGAATCTTGTTAGAATAAATTTCCTACACTACCCACCACTAAATCCTTTTAGTCATCGCCGATAGCGAACCAGGAGTATGTTTAACCGTTTTCAAGGTCTGTTTGCCAAGGGAAAGAAAGGCATCGGCATCGAATTGGCTCCAGAGCGAATCAATATAGCTCAGCTGCGCAAGCAAGGTCAAAGCTTCAAAGTAACTACACTATACTCTCACGAGGTGCCAGAGGGTATTTTTGAAGGGGGGCAGATTACTGACTCGCCTGCCCTCGCAGAACTGATTAAGGAGGCCATCAGCCAGAGTAAAGTAAAAGTCGATAGCGTGGCTACTGCTGTACCGATGAGGGAAGCCGTGATTCGGATTATCCCGATTCCCGCTGAGCTAGATGATAATGAACTCAGAGACATGGTGCTCAACCATGAAGCAGGTTTGTACTTGCCTTATCCCAGGGAAGAAGTAGACTTAGATTATCAAAAGTTAGGTTTCTTCATTGATGAAGATGAAATCGAAAAGGTGCAAGTACTCCTGGTTGCTACCCGTAAGGAAGTCACAGAGCTCTATCTTGATACCTTTGAGCAAGCTGAGATCAAAGTAGATGTGCTAGAAATTAACAGCTTTGCCCTCATTCGGACTATTAGAGAGCAATTGCGACAATTTGCTCCCCAAGAGGCTGCTGTACTGGTAGATATTGAGTTTGACAGCACCGAGATTGCGATCATTGTCGATGGTGTGCCCCAATTCTCCCGCACGGTTCCCATTGGAACCTACCAACTACAAAGCGCTCTCTCGCGAGCCATGAATTTACCTGCATCCAGAAACACTGAACTGTTGCAAGGAATGACTATTCCCAATACACCAGTTCAAGGAATCCATACCGGAGCAACGGGTATTAACCCAGGTATGGCGGCTTTGCTGAGGGTCTTGGGAGAACTAGCGGATGAACTGCGTCGTTCCATCGATTTTTATCTGAATCAGAGCGAAAATTTAGAAGTTGCCCAGCTTCTACTCGCAGGTCCTGGTGGAGGCATTGGACAACTTGATGAATTTTTTACCCAAAGGTTAAGCTTGCCGACAACTCAAGTAGACCCTATAGCCGCTCTGTCTCTGGAAATGGATGAAGAAATACCCTTGGTGCAACGACCAGGATTGGGTACTGTACTAGGATTAGGATTGCGAGAGGTTTGAAGCGATGTATAGTCTGGATATCAATTTTTTAAATGACCGCCCTGAGTATAAACCGCCAGAAAAGGAGCCTAAGGCGAAAGCGCCTCCAGGAGCCATGACTCCCTTAATTATCGGAGCAGCGGTTGGTCTCTTGGTACCTGGGTTGGTAGGAGCCTTCTGGTGGTTTACCGGGTATCGAACTTCTCAGTTGAAGCAGGAAGAAGTTGTTTTAGACCAAGATTTGCAAAAAATAGAAGCCAAAAAGCAAGAAATTGCCGGGATTAAGGCACAAATTGCCCAAGCAAATGCAGAAAAACAGGCTTTGGTCAATGTCTTCAATCAAATTAAACCTTGGTCAGCACTTTTGCAAGACATTAGCGATCGCGTTCCTAAAGATGTTCTGATTACAGAGATTAAGCAAACTGAGGAGACTCCCAAACCCGCCGCAGGAGAAGCGGGGAAGAATGCTCAAGCCCAAAATGGAAGCCAAACAAGTAACAAGATCATCAAACTAGAGATTTCTGGCAATGCTAAATCTTTTGATAAGGTGAATGACTTTCTGCTGACGCTTCAGCAATCTCCCTTTTTTGATAAAGATGGAACCCAGTTACTAAAAGCTAAGTTGGTGGAGCAACCCCTCAAGCTGACTCAAGAAAAACAAAAGTCGGCAACTAATGTTAAGTATGAATTACCAAAATGGGTGGAATACACCATAGATACCAATATTAATGATTTGACTGCTGATGATCCTCAGATACTCAAAGAGTTAGATCGTAAGGGTGCTGTAGGACCAGTAACTCGCATTAGAACCTTGCAAACTATTACGGAGTGATCAAACTATGACGTATGGTGATGAAGAATTTATACCAGCGGTGGAAGGAGAGGAAGACGTTCCTAATTATCCCACAGCTTTTGGTATTACCTTCACTCCCAGAGTATCGGGCATAACCTTTGGCATTTTGGGTGTTTTAGGAGCTGCCTATATGCTGGTTAACTTCGCTTTGCCAGCTTGGGAGCAGGTTCAACAGTTACAAAGTACTGTTAAAGACAAAAAGAGCCAAGTTGCTAACCAAGAAAACATTGAAAAACAGCTGGAAGCTTCCAAGGAAGATCTAGAAAAGGCTAAGCAACAAAGTCAAAAAGTACTAAGTTTATTTGCTGATGAGCAAAGCCTGAATACCTTGTTGCTGGATCTCAATAACCGTGTTAAAGCCAGCAATGGTCAGATTGTGTTGTATGAGCCGGAGGCAAATGGTGCAACTCCTGTTACTGATGGCTCCCTAGGCACAGAGGTGAATGGTAAGCTCAAACGGAAGAAAATCGGTGTAGAGCTTGAGGGCAACTACGCTCAAATCCAATCAATCATGCGTGGTTTTGAACGGTTGCAGGCACTGTTGTTGGTCAAAGATTTTACAGCTAAGCTAACTCAAGACCGGGAAGTTCAAATTGATCCCAATACCAACTTGGTAACCAGTGCTAAGCCACCAACAATCACCACCAGCATGACTCTAGAAGCTCTATTACCTTTAAATGAGCAGGAGAAACAGGAGGCAGAGGCAGCCGCAGCACAAGCTCAGCAAACAAAAAAGTAAACATTTAAGATAGCTTGAATTTAGGTGAGGAGTTTATTGTGAGAAAAGCTCAAGTATTAAATGGCATGGTTATGGGAGGAGTTGTTACCCTCTTGGCAAGCCAGCCAGTATTGGCAGAGACTACCCAAGTTAAGGCAGTGCGCCTCTCTCCCAATGGCAGTGGCATGGAATTAGTTCTAGAAACTGAGGCCGGAGATGCTCGTCCCCAAATTTTCCCTGTAAGTCGCGGTAACGATTGGGTGGCAGATATTGTTAATGCCCAACTTAATTTGAGTAATGGGGATAGCTTTCGGCAAGAAAATCCCGTGCCTGGGATCAATGCGATCGTTGTTAGACAACTAGAACCTAACACCATCCGAGTTACTGTCAGTGGTGTTGGTAGTCCTCCCAATGGTCAAATTCTCCAACAAGCACCTCAGACGATCGCTTTAGGTATCAGCGCCGGGAAGAACCCTCAAGCCACAGAACCCATAGCTGATTCAGAGCCCACTGCTGAACCTTTGTTCCCGGTTAAGCCAGAACTCCCAATAATTGAGTCTTCTGCAACTGTGGCACAAAGACCAGATTCCACTAATACTCAGAACCAAGCAACACCTCAACCTGCGGATCTAGCCCAAACACCAGCTAACCCCACTCCCGCTACACCACCTCCAGAACCGGAAGTCTTAGTTCCCAACCCAACAATTACTATTGATGGTAGACCCGCTCCTCCAGCTAACGCCGTACAACCAGTAGCACCAGTACCTCCCTTTTTACCCAGAGCAGTTGCTCCCCCACTGGGTGATATTGCCATTTCTAATATCAATGCCGCTGCCAGCACAATTGATCTCGGAACAGCCGCCAGGGTACCTCGCTTAGCTCTGCGAGAAGCTCCTGTACGAGAAGTCTTATCCCTCCTGGCTCGCTCCGCTGGTTTGAATATTGCCTTTATTGATGGAGAGGGAGGAGGTAATGCTCAACCGGGAGGTGCTCAACCGGGAAGTACTGCACAGCAGAAAATAACCCTAGATTTGGAAAATGAACCGGTTCAAGATGTATTTAACTACGTTCTCCAGATCTCTGGTATGCAGGCTAACCGCAGAGGACGGACAATTTTTGTTGGAGCCAAGCTGCCTGTCGCAGCTCGTAACCTCGTTACGCGCACCTTGCGCCTTAATCAGGTTAACTCTATAAGTGCGGCAAATTTCCTCACCGCTCAAGGAGCAGAGACTCAAATTCCCTTTGAGCAGGTACAAATTCAGACAGTTGGCGAAGGAGCAGCGGCTCGCACTATTGAAACTAGAACTCCGACGATTCTAGCCCTAAAAGCTACGGAGACGGATGGAACCTTGTTACTTAGGGGTTTGTCAGTAGTTGCTGATGAACGACTGAATTCGATCACCTTAGTTGGGGAACCACGTCAAGTGGAAATTGCCTCAGCTTTCTTGACTCAACTAGACTTGCGGCGTCGTCAAGTAGCGGTAAATGTCAAGGTGGTTGATGTGGATCTTTCCGGAGAAGACGCTTTCAGTGCTAGCTTCTCCTTCGGTGTTGATGATGCCTTTTTTGTCAGCGATCGCGGTTCTGCTGTCTTTAATTACGGCCAGTTTAATCCCCCTACTCAATTACAAACAACCTCTAGTATTGCTGCTCCACCGGTAATTACCAATCCTTTTTCTGGGGCTAATATCTTTCTTGACGCCAACAATCCCTTATCGGTTCCAGGAACTCTACCCGGTACAGTCAGGATTGACACAGACGGTACGATTACCAGAACTGATCGAGGAGCAGGAGCTTTTGCCAGTCCGTTGGTTAACTTGGATGATCCTCTACAAGGGGGAATTATTAGCATTACTCAACCGACGGATAATATCATTACTAACACTTTACAGCCAGACGGCAATACACAAATTACAGTATCTCAGGGCACAGTTGGTGACGTTACCGTTGGTCTTCCTTCTTTATTCCAGTACCCTGACCGATTCTTAACTACCTTGCAAGCTCAGATTGTCAGTGGTAACGCCAAGATTTTAACAGACCCCACCCTGGTAGTCCAAGAAGGGGAAACAGCTCAAGTTAACTTGACACAAGAGGTAGTGGGGAATATTTCGAGTGAAACAGAATCTTCCGAAGGGTTAGTTACCAGAACCATAGAAGCAGAGATTCGAGAGGCTGGTTTAATCCTCGAAATCATTGTTGACAGAATTGATGACAATGGTTTTGTCACTTTAGCTGTCAATCCTACAGTTAGTTCGATTGGAGGTATTCAAGACCTAAGTGTTGGGGATGATACCAACCAAATTGCCTTGCTCAACGTGCGTCAGCTTGAATCAGGAAGAATTCGCCTGCGAGATGGTCAAACCTTAATCCTCTCAGGTATTATTCAAGAAGCTGACCGCACCACAGTCAGCAAAGTACCAATTCTAGGAGATCTTCCCATCATTGGTGCTCTATTCAGAAGTACTAATCGCGTCAATGAGCGTAGTGAGGTAATTGTGTTGTTGACGCCTCAGATTCTTGATGACTCAGGACTTTCTGGCTTTGGTTATAATTACACCCCAGGTAGGGAAGTACGTCAGTTATTGCAAAGGTAAAGTTGTAATTGGTCATTTGTGATTTGTGATTGGTCGTTTGTTATTGGTCCTTTGTACTAATTACATAGAGAGGTGACTTATGCTTCTCGCAAAGTAGGTATACGAGTAACTCTTTTGTTGCTCGTGTACATTTTTTTTGACATCCTTTTCTCCGAGGCAGGAGGCAGTCCCGATGAAAAAATTTTTTCACCACCATCAATGAAAATCCCTTTCTCCGCGTCCCCACGTCCGGTGCGTCTCCGCATCTCTTTCAAGTCAGAAGGAGAAGGTCAACTGATCGAGTATATTGTGAGAGGATGTCACCTCAACCGCCTGATCATGAATAATAACTCAACAGATGCAATTAAAGGCGATATCTTAGTGGTTGACCATCACCTCGAAAATGTCAACCTTCTCTTCACTATGCTGAGTCAGCATGGCTATGAAGTTCGTCAAGTGAATAATGGCAGACAGGCATTACAGGCAGCGCAATACGACCCCCCTGACCTGATTTTGCTCGATATTCTGATGCCAGAAATGGATGGCTATGAAATCTGCCGACAACTAAAAGCTTTCCCAGAAACCCAGAAGATTCCAGTAATTTTCTTGAGTGCTTTGGATGATGTATGGGATAAGGTGAAAGCTTTTGAAATTGGTGGAGTGGATTACATTACTAAACCCTTTGACCTGCCAGAGGTATTAGCGCGGGTAGAGCATCAACTAACTATTGTACGCCAGCAAAGGCAACTCACTGAGCAAAATATTCGCCTGCAACAGGAGGTTCAGGAGCGTCAAATAACTCAACAGCAATTGCAACAGTTGAATCAAGAACTGTTACGTTCCAACACTGATTTGGAGCAATTCAATTCGATTGTTTCTCATGACTTGCGACAACCATTGACTAGTATTAATGCTAATGCTCAGTTGCTAGCAATAAAATCTCACCGTTTTCTCGACGAGGACTCTAAACAATGTGTCAATCGTATTTTGGAGGGAACCAATCTTATGGATCAACTCTTGCGGGATTTGTTTGCTTATGCCCGACTAGGAGGAACCGATACAACCAAGTTTAAAGCGACTGATTGCAATTTGGTGCTTAATCAAGCCCTAGACAATTTATACCAAGCAATTGAAAAAAGTCAAGCTATTGTTAACCATGACCCTTTACCAACAATTATAGCCGATCGCGTACAATTAGTAATCCTCTTCCAAAATCTCATTAGCAATGCCATTAAATATCGCCGGGAAGAAACCCCTCAGGTCAATATTTCAGTCAGGCAAACAGATACTGAATCCTTCTTTGAAATTCAAGATAATGGCATTGGCATCGAACCAGAAAACTTGGAGACAATATTTAAGCTTTTCCAACGTTTGCACTCACTGCAAGATTATCCTGGTAGTGGTATCGGTCTCGCTATCTGTAAGAAGATTGTTGAATGCCACGGAGGGCGTATCTGGGTTGATTCTTTACCTAATGTTGGCAGTAAGTTTTATTTTACTATTCCCCAGCTTAAGTAATAAGTAATAAGTAATAAGTAATAAGTAATAAGTAATAAGTAATAAGTAATAAGTAATAAGTAATAAGTAATAAGTAATAAGTAATAAGTAATAAGTAATAAGTAATAAGTAATAAGTAATAAGCGTCGTCAGACGCAGGGAATGGGGCATAGGATAAAATTCCGCGTCAAAAAGAAGGTGAGAAACTAGTCAGTTTCCCTTAAAACCTCCTGCCTCCTGCCTCCTGCCTCCTGCCTCCTGCCTCCTGCCTACTGCCTTCTACCTCCTTTCTCACCTCATTATTGAAAAATTAATTGATAGATAATATCAACAATCTTACCTTTCCTGAGAAAATTTCTTGTTAGTTATTAATGCCAATATAAGTCATCAAAATCTATAGTTGATGTCATATAAAAAAATAAATTATTGAAAGTAGAATTATTGTTTAATGTGTGTTAGAACAAATTAATAGCCTGTAATTAAACATAAAATCAGAGGAGCATACGATGCCAGGAACCCAAACTTTAGTACAGCCCTTCGGTCAAATCGCGGATAATCCCATATTGCTAGAGCGCTCAACTACTGAGCCCATTTGTGAGGGATTGAATTTAGCTCTAGCTAGCTTCCAAGCGCTGTATTTGCAGTACCAGAAGCATCATTTTGTAGTTGAAGGGGCTGAATTTTATTCCCTCCATCAGTTCTTCCAAGACAGCTACACAGCAGTTCAAGGACATGTTCATGATCTTGGTGAGCGCTTGAATGGACTAGGTGGTGTACCTGCGGCTAGCTTCACCAAATTAGCCGAATTATGCTGTTTTACTCCCGAATCAGATGGCTCTTATTCTTGTCGCCAGATGGTAGAACATGACTTAGAGGCTGAGCAAGGACTCATTTCCCTATTGCGTCGCCAAGCTGCTCAAGCAGAAAGTTTAGGCGATCGCGCTACCAGATACTTGTACGAACAAATTTTGTTGCAGACGGAAGAACGAGCCTATCATTTGGCACATTTCCTGGCTCCTGATACTTTGGTGGTAAATCGATAAGCTGAACGCTGATAGCCATTGGTGACAAGTTAAGGTAAAGATGTCGTTGTCAAGGGAGCGGAGGAGCGGAGGAAGAAGAATACAATTTTCCTTAACCCTTGGAGTATTTCCATATATAGGTTTTTTTAAGAATCACTACGCTATATATGGGAGTTGACAAAATGCACGACCTTTTAACTTGTCACCATTGGCTGATAGCTAATAGCTATTAGCTATCAGCTAAATCCGCCTTTAAAAAGTCAATAAACTGCCTTGCAGTACGTCCAGAACGTCCATTGTGACGGGTTGCCCATTGCAAAGCTTGATATTCTAATTCTTCGGGGTTGATGGCAATTTCCTGTAGTTCTGCTAAATGGCGAATCATCTTTAAATAAGTATCTTGGTTAGCTGGCTCGAAGGTGAGGGTTAAGCCAAAGCGATCGCTAAATGAGAGTTTTTCTTGCATTGTATCCCAGGCATTAACTTCATCCTGATCACTAGGACGGGGACGATCTGCGAAAAATTCTCGAATTAAGTGCCGTCGGTTAGAAGTGGCATAAACTACTACATTAGAAGGACGAGCAGTGACATTGCCTTCCAACACTACTTTCAAGGCTTTGAAGACATCATCATCTTCCTCAAAGGAAAGGTCATCCACAAAAATGATAAACTTTTGTGGTACATCTCGCAGTTGTTCTACAATGGTAGGTAGAACTTTCAAATCAGATTTAGCAACTTCCACTATCCTGAGACCGCGATCGCAATATTTTGCTAGTAAACCCTTGACTAAAGAAGACTTCCCAGAACCACGACTACCGTAGAGAAGAACGTGTAGAGCAGGGTAACCAGCCAGTAAAAACTCGGTATTTTTGATTAAAGTCGCTTTTTGGGACTCATAACCTACTAGTTCCTTCAACTGTATAGAGTCAGGATGAGTAATTCCCATTAGTTGAGTTGACTGCCAGCGTAAAGCCTGATACTGAGCAAACAAGCCTGTGCCATATTTGCGGTAGTAAGCCGCTAAATCTTCTACTGCCTCTCCCCAGTTATCCAGCTGTTGCAGTTTGCTGCGCACAGAAGCCAAGGCTGGTTTCTCCTGTTGCTGCTCTTGATGCCAAGGAATTGGGCAAGTAGAGCATTCAGATGCGACTTGCACCCAATAGTACAGTTGTTCGCTGCTGCATTGGTAAAGACTTTGCAAAGCTTGCAAATCATGTTGTGCGGCGGCAATCAATGTAGGAGACAAGTTCTCTAATGATGTCAGTTGAGCTTGTTTGGTAAAAGGATTATCATCCAGGAGAATTTGCCTGAGCAAGTAATTTTGCCAAGTTTGACCCTCTGCCGCCAAAGCTTTAAACCAGCTACCGTAAGCTTGGAGGCAATTGAGTCCATCAGGATCACTATGACGAATTGTTTGCAGCAAGTTAACAAAGGCAGTACCAACAGAGTCACCGATAACATTTTGATAGAGTAACAGGGATACTGCTTGGCGTTGGAGTAGTTGAATTGAATCAGTAGTTGGGGTAGTCATTAGATCCTGACGGGATGACAACAAGGCTAAAAGGGAAATTGGGTGTTGGGTGTGGAGTATGGGGAAGAAGAAACCAGTGTTTCTTCTTCCCCGACAGTAGGGGCGCAATGCTTGGGCCCTCAATGCTTGGGGGAGATGTCCGACTTCTTCAAGAAGTCGGACATCTAGAGTGTTTGCGATCGCGCTTCCAGGTTGTTGTTGAGATATATTAAGAAATTTACCCGATTTTCTTCCCCTAACCAAGGAATTGATACTATTACTGACTTTAACTCCACCCAAGGAGACCTAATTCAAATATCTACCAGTGACTTTGGTGGTGGACTCACTCTCGGTACATTGGATATCGACCAGTTTCCCATCGGTTCAGCGGCTACTCAGGTAAGCGATCAGCTACGCTGGTGCTGAAAGCAATCGCACGCACTCTTGGGACACCATCGACCGAATTGATTGATTTTTTATCTTGCGGACTGTCAGACTTTGGAGTTTCGCACCGGGAACTAGTCTAAACTCCAGTCCCTTAAGAGAACTTAGAAATGAATCCCAAAAATCGTTTACTAGTTGGAGTTAACAGTGTCCGACGATAAGCATCTGCCGCCTTTTTAATTCCTTCAGCCTGAGTTGGATAAGGATGAATCACACTAGAGAGACCACTTAATCCTACTTTGTTGACAATTGCCGTAGTTATCTCACTAATCATGTCACCAGCATGACTAGCCACAATTGTCGCTCCTAAAATCTTATCTTTACCCTTCTGATGGTGAATTTTGACAAAGCCTTCCTCTTCCCCATCCGCGATCGCTCGGTCTACAGTACTAAAAGGTATCTTAATCGTACTAACATCATATCCCTGCTTCTGAGCTTGCTCTTCAGACATCCCCACATGGGCAATTTCTGGGTCAGTATAGGTAGCCCAAGGCATGACCAAATTACTAAGCTTATAACGTCCTAAGCCAAAAGGAGAAAAGAGAGTATTCTTAATCACAATCCTCGCGGCGGCATCAGCTGCATGGGTAAACTTCCAATCCATACAAATATCACCAGCAGCATAAATCTTGGGGTTGGTCGTCTGGAGATGATCATCCACCTTCACCCCCTTACGCTGGTCGTATTCTACCCCAACTGTTTCTAAATTTAGACCTTCGACATTAGGAGCCCTACCTGCACCGATTAAAATCTCATCTACCGTCACTGACTCTTCCTGTCCATTGAAGCTAGTAAAGTAGAGGGTTTTACCTGCTTCAGTCTTCTCTACCCGGTGCATCTTGCAACCTAATACTAGGCGAATACCTTCCTTGATAAAAACATTTTGCACAATTTCTGCGGCGTCCGCATCTTCCTTATTTAAAATATGAGAGCCACGATGAAACAGCACAACTTCAGAGCCTAAACGGTGGAAAGACTGAGCCAATTCGCAACCAATTGGGCCTCCACCAATCACAGCTAGACGCTTAGGACGTTCTGTTAGGGAAAAAACTGTCTCATTGGTAAGAAAACCTGCCTCTCCAATACCATCAACGTTCGGTATTACTGCTCTAGCTCCCGTAGCAATCACTGCTTTTTTAAATCGGAGAGTTTGACCTCCTACTTCTACAGTATTATCACTAGAAAAACTACCATTACCTAAGAAAATATGAATACCATAGGTCTTGTGAAAGCGCTCAGCAGAATCATGATGACTAATACCTGCTCGGAGTCTACGCATCCGCTGCATCACGGCAGGAAAATCCACTTCAATATTTTCTGGCGGACGAATGCCAAATGCTGCGGCTTCTCTCATTTGGGCAACTACCCGAGAAGACCTAATTAGACATTTAGAAGGTACACAACCGACATTTAAACAGTCTCCACCCATTAAATGCTTTTCAATCAAAGCCACCTTTAAACCAATATCCATACCCGCTGCTCCTGCAGCCACCACTAATCCCGCAGTACCAGCACCAATCACTACTAAATCGTAACAATCCACCGGTTTCGGATTGACCCAATCTGGTGGATGAACATAGTTAACCAAAGTCTGGTTATATTCATCCATTGGTGGAACACTCACTCTCTCGAATCGAGAATTGGACATAAATAACTCCTGTGAAATTACAAATTTTTATTTTTTTTATTAGTTGTTAATAAATAACAAACAACCAAAAAACAATAATTAGCAACAAACTAGTACAGCACGGCGGAAATAACCCGTTAGTTAAAGAAGGTGAAAAAGCTTTCTTTCCTTAGACCTTCTGCCTCCTGCCTCCTGCCTCCTGCCTTCAAAGCACTACGAAACTGCCTCATCTAAAGCCTTCTTAGCAACCTTAGTTACATAAACTGTCACAGCCACCGTTGCGATAAAACCGATGATTCGGATTGCCCACTGCACAGCAGCATTAGTAGGTTGATCCCCAGCACCAATCGTAGCCAGATTACCAGCCAGGGAACCAATGTAAACGTACATGATTGTTCCTGGGATCATACCTAGGGAACCAATTACATAGTCTTTTAGGGAAACTCCCGTCAAACCATAGGCATAGTTTAAGATGTTGAAAGGAAAAACAGGGGATAGTCTAGTTAGAAGGACGATTTTTAAACCTTCCCTACCAACGGCTTGATCAATTGCGGCGAATTTTTTGTTGCCTTCAATCTTCTTAGACACCCAACCTCTTGCCAAATAGCGTCCAACTAAGAAAGCGGCAGTAGCTCCTAGGGTGGCACCGATAAAAACGTAAAAGGAACCTAAAAATACACCAAAGAGTACGCCAGAACCTAGAGTAAGAATTGAGCCCGGTAAAAAAGCTACAGTGGCAACGAGATAAATAACCATAAACATAATTGGTCCAGTAGAGCCAAGATTATCAATCCACTGTAGAGCATCTAGCAGCCTTTGCTGGGGATTAAATCCCTGAGCATTAGCGGATTCTTGCGCCAAGGCAGGAGAATTGGCCAATACAAGGGTAATACTAACTGCAAGTAGTGCTAATCCAGCTAACTTGGAAAGTTTGAGCAAATTTCTGGTAGGAAATTGATGTTTGATCCTTTTTTTCGTCATCGCTTGACCTCACGCGGTTAAGATTTAGGGATTTGGTGTGGGTGTTTATTTGGTAGTGTTTCAGTTAAAACTAGGTTAAATTTTTACTTTCTAGTTATCATTAGCTGATTTGATGATGTCTATTGTTCCATGCTATCTGCTCACGGCCTTAGCTGAACCTAGGCAAATTTACAATGCGACATAAATGGCCACCCAGTAATTTTTTTGACTAATTTTATTCTTCACCCCAAAGGTGAATTAATCTGGTTATTCCGCTGAAATTTTTTTGAGATAATTTTATGATTACCTGATGCTTTTCTCAGGAAAAACTCAGTTTTGTGAATTAATATATTTGTTTAAATATTAGACCTACTGCATAAATCCCGGAAGGGCGTAGCATTGGCGGAACAAAACTTTGATTTTATGGAGAATCTGCTAGGGCATATTTTCAAACTGCCGGAGGGCGAAGCATTTGGATAGTATAACTTGGGTTTTACCGATAAATTGTCGCCCAAATGCTTCGCCCCTACAAACAATTACGCCAAAGGTAAGTAAAATCGAAATGTAGAGCCAACACCAACTTGGCTTTCTACCTCAATCTTACCCCCTTGCAATTCCACCAGCCGTTGGGAAATCGCTAAACCAATCCCAGTGCCACCATTATGTTGATTGCGTGACTTTTCTGCTCGCCAGAACCGTTCAAACACATGGGGCAAATCTTGGGGGGCAATTCCTACACCTGTATCAATCACAGCAATCCACAATCTGGGAATAGGGTTACCTGTAGATTCCTTCCCAACACTGACAGTAATGGAGCCAGTTTTGGTATAAGTCACTGCATTGCCTAAAAGATTAACCAACACCTGTTCTAACCGGTCAATGTCAGCCAGTACATTCGGTAGTTGGCTAGGACAATCTAACCGTAATACCGGTCCATCTTCAAGTAACTGGTCAGCAAATTTTTGTACCAAAGACTCTAACAAAGGACGCAAATTCACTGCCTCAATCTTAATTGGCAAATAACCAGCCTCTGCCTTGGAAAGTTCTTGCAAATCATTAATCAACCTTTCCAAACGCCTAGTTTCCTTTGCTAGCTGTTGATATACTGCTGGCGTTGCCTCCAGTCGCTCAGTAGCTAATTCTTCCAAGTAACCCCGCAGCACTGTTAGAGGAGTCCGCAGTTCGTGGGTGAGGTCACTCACCAGCTCTCGCCGTCGATGCTCAACATCTTCCAAGCTAACTGCCATCCGGTTAAAACTGTTAGCTAGTTGGTTGATTTCTGGAATTTCACTGGAAGGTAAGCGCTCATCAAGCTGTCCTGCTGCAAATTTCTGGGTGACTTTTCTCATTTGAGTTAGAGGTTGCACAATACGCTGGGAGACCCAGTAACTCAACCCTCCCGCAGCAGTAGCACCAACAATCACTGACCAGAAAGTACTGCGATTCCAGGCAATTTGAAACCCATCTAATACCTCTGTACGGGTATAGCGTAAAGTGATACCCTGGCCCTCAAGTTTTTGCAAGTGCAAGACAAACAAGGGACGGGAAGATAGTTTACCAATGATTACCAGAGAACCCACCCCTACAATCATCACCAAAAGGTGGGAGAAAAATAGGCGAGAGGCTAAAGGTATTTTGGTCATTGGTTATTGGTTATTTGTTATTTGTCATTTGTCATTGGTTATTTGTTATTTGTCATTGGTTATTTGTTATTAGACGTCTCCAGAAACTCCGATTTTTGCACGGTAGCATGGGGGTTCTAGCGTAATTATTGGAGATGTCTATTGGTACAAAGGACAAGTGTAGACTCTTCCGAAGTTGCCTGTTGCCTGGGTTAGACGCTTATTACATTTAGCTGAAAGCTGAAAGCTGAAAGCTGACAGCTTATTGCTGAACTTGAGCACCATGACTACGAGGGTCATCTTGACTAGTCTTGGTTGATGATATGGGTACTTCAAAAGTAGAAATCTGTCCACTATCTTGGGTATAGGGTAGTGGTAAATTAGCAACCAGAGCCTCTAAATCAGCTTCTAGGACAGGGCGAGGTTGTTCCCCAATTGTCTGGGCGATCGCTTGCCCGTTTGCACCTAAAAATACAAAATGTGGTATACCATCAACCCGATAATTGAGGATTTCTGGCAACCACTTGCTGTTATCTACATTCAGCATGACAAAATTTACTTTTGTGGCATACTGCTGTTTCAATTCGCTCAAGTCTTTTGACATTGCCTGACAGGCGGTACACCAGTTAGCATAGAACTCCATCAATGTTGGTTTGTCATTGCTCAATGCTACTTCTAGGGGAGTGGATTCCACTGCTTGGGTTTCTAAGGAAGCAGAACCAGTTTCCGTTTTTAATCCCAGGAACAGTGCAACACCGAGAGCGATCGCGACTAGAGCAATTACAAAATTTCTGATGCGGATACCGTTGGTAGTCTCAGGTTTCTTGGAGGATGCCGGTACTGAGTCGGGTAAATTTGGAGTCATGCTTCACTAAATTTAATAAAGAAGAAGGAACTAAGAAAATCTAAAACCTTAACTAATAAATTCGTTAACTTTCATAACAATACTTTAACAAAACCATGAAAAAACGGGTGACAGTGACCTTTCCTCAACGTGCCGTTCAAATGCCGGTAACTTACCGATTAGCTAAAGATTTCAACGTCGCAGCAAATATCATCCGAGCTCAAGTGACTCCCAATCAAATTGGGACGTTGGTGATGGAACTGTTGGGGGAGATTGATGAGTTAGATGCAGCAATTGAGTGGATGCGTTCAGTTGAGATCCATGTCTCACTAGTTGGGCGGGAAATTTTGATTGATGAAGACAGTTGTGTAGATTGTGGTTTGTGTACTGGCGTCTGTCCCACCCAAGCCCTAACTCTTGCCCCAGACACATTTAAGCTCAATTTCTCGCGATCGCGCTGCATTGTCTGTGAGCAGTGTATTCCGACTTGTCCAGTTCAGGCAATTTCTACCAATCTTTAGTATGGCAGGCTTTAACAGCTTAACGACTACTATCGTTATTGAGCAAGGGTCGTATAATCAAAAAGCCAGTACCAAAAGCGGTAAGTACAATTAGCAATATGGCAACAATTAACCACCAGCCACTTACTTCTGAGACACCTTCTGATTGAGGTTTAGAGCGAGGGCGACGTTCTTCTTGTTCAATTACCAAAGTTTCTTTATAGGGTGAACGAGGGGGTTCCGGCTGCTGGCTAGGCGGCGGTAATTCATTCGGTGGGAAATTTGTCGTTGCTTGAGGCTTGGGCTTTGGTGGTGCTGGACGGGGCTCCGGTTTTCTGACTACTCTAGATGAAGGTACTTCCCTAACCTGATTTGCTGAATCCAAAGACGTAAAAACTTTCTGTAGATTTTCAGTTGATTGGAGAACTTTGGTTACCTCTTGTCGCAGCTGTTGATTTTGTTGAACTAATTGCTGATTTTGAGCATTAATGGAATCCATCATTGCCTGAGTTGCTTGTAACTCAGCTGCGAGTTCTCGGTAAACGGAAATTGGCACTGAAGCGCGGTAGGAGTTCGCTGCTGTTGCTGGTGCATAATGGTCTGTTTGCAGGTTAGGCATGGGGGTATCGTTTGGGAAATTAGAGTTCATAGTGATCTCAAAGCAACTTTGATAATTTCTTGTACTAACCAATACTCTTGAAAAAAGTTCATAATTGTGCACCCTGCGAGGAGATTCTGGCTGCTAGTTCTAGATGTTTAGCTCCTAGGGAACCGACGCCTCTGCAGGAATTCTGGAATATCCAGTTCCGGTCTGTTCCTGGGCTCCACAGCAGGAGGGACTGGTGGATTTGGTGCTGGGGAAATTGGTCGTTTCCGAGGTTGTGGTACTTCCCTTACGGCTGGCACAGACTGAACTTCTCCACTAAATCCAGTAGCAATAACAGTAATTCTAATTTCTCCCTGGAGCCTGTCATCAATCACTGCCCCAAAAATGATATTGGCATTGGGATCAACAACTTCATAAACTGTTTCTGCAGCAGCATTAACTTCGTGCAAGGAGAGATCAGTACCACCTGTAATGTTCAAGACAACACCCCTAGCTCCTTCAATGGAAGATTCAAGTAGGGGAGAGGAAATGGCAGCCATTGCTGCTTCTCTGGCTCGCGACTTTCCAGAACCCACTCCAATACCCATTAATGCTGAGCCTGCATCTGCCATTACAGCTCGAACATCGGCAAAATCAACGTTAACTAAACCAGGAATAGTGATTATATCAGAAATGCCTTGTACCCCTTGACGCAGTATATCATCAGCAACGGTAAAGGCTTCCTGAACTGGCATTTGCTCAGGAATCACCGACAAAAGTTTGTTATTGGGAATAACTATGAGAGTATCTACCCGACCTTGCAGAGCGGAAATCCCTTCATCCGCTTGATTGGTACGACGACGTCCTTCAAAGGTAAAAGGACGAGTGACAACACCAACGGTTAAAGAACCCATTTCCTTAGCTACTTCCGCTACAATGGGAGCCGCTCCCGTACCGGTACCACCACCCATACCAGCAGTAATAAACACCAGATCTGAGTTTTCCAAAGTTTGGGCAATTTCATCTCGGGATTCTTCAGCAGCTTTTTGACCAATTGCTGGATTACCTCCAGCTCCTAGTCCTCGCGTTAATTTCTGTCCTAGTTGGAGGCGATTGGGGGCAGAAGTTTGGGTAAGAGCCTGAACGTCTGTGTTAATCGACCAAAATTCAACCCCAGCTAACTCGCTAGCAATCATGCGGTTGACTGCATTGCCCCCACCACCACCAACACCAATGACTTTAATTTTCGCGGCGCTACTTGGCACTATCTCGTCACTCCTAGTTTCTTCCCTGGGTATGCCCTTAATATCATGGGTTTGGCTCAACTGTAACCCAGAATTACTAAAGGGATGAGTATTATCTACTCCGACTGAAATATCTGTGTGTCCATTGATATGAGAGCTTTGACTGGCCAGCCCCATTTTACTATTAAGCGTCATTGTAGTAGGTCAGGATTGATAATCAACTTTATCAGTTATGGGTTGCAATCTGAGTAAACTATAGAGTAAGTCTATTGAAAAACCAATGAGTTTCTTTGTTGCAGTGCTGATACTCTGGCAAAAGAGGACTGCTAACAGTCGCTGCTAAGCTAGGGCAGCAGCATAGAGTATAGTTTATGTTGAAATGCTTCATTACTTAATCTTAATGATTTTCCGGTTGAAAAGTCCCAATTTAATTTTTCAGCTGAATTGCTGGTAAATCTGGATTTTTGAGATCAATATAGGCAATTTGACTAGGTTTGATCTGAGTTGATAATTCTTGCATTCTAGACAAAACAGCTAGTTGGTCAACGAATCGGGAGCTATAAGAACCACAGTGTACATGGCCTAGTTCAGTTTTCAGGATTAAGTTAGCTGGATCTTGCCAATCAATCTCTAAAACTTCGATGGTGGATTGGCTTACTTCTTGGTAGAGTACTCGCCAATGAGAAAGGTATTGCTGGCTTGAACCAATCACTTTCAGTGTGGGTAACTGGAAATTAGGTGCTAGGGAAAGCAAACTACTTTCGGGCATCCAATTTCCCTGGGCATCCAATAAACCCCTTTCTGGGGGGGAAGTCTTATTTTTGACTTTTTGAAGGGGTTTGCTCAGTTGAGCGATTGCTACTGGTTTAAGTTCTTTAACTTGAATAGTCAATCCTGGTGGCATCAGTTGACGTACAACCTTGGCTTCGGCAATCGGAGCTTGAGACTCTAGGGAGTTGGCAATAACTTGGGGTTCTACTTGCAGTAAATACTCAGGATAAGATAAGGGGAGTAGAGAGCGAATTGCTTGGGAGGAAAGCAGCTCATTACCTTCAATGACAATTTGTTCTGGTTGACCAATTACCCAATCTGGTAGGGTAATTGCCCAAACTAAGCCACTAGCCATACCCCCAACGAAAAGAGAGCGCCAAATAGCCTGAAACAATCTAATCTGCCGCTCTCGTTGCAGTTGTTTACGTCGGTTGGTTAATTGTGATTGAGATACTGATGCGATGTTTGCCATCTACTATCGCTAGGAGCCAATGTATGTGAATTTGTAGTAGTTATTTCCACTACCCTGGTTAAAGGGCTTTGGTGGGTAGTTAAATGAACCCAAGATACTTTTCCATTTAACCACTCCTAAATTACCACTACTGTAAATCTGCCCACGATTAAACTGTTGTGCATCCAGATTGCCTCATTCTGGATATTTTTCTACTCAGGACATATGCAATCAGAAGTGATTACACTGGCTTATATCAACCATTAGACTTAATCAACCATCAATTTTAGTTACACCAACAGACTGATGCTGAAGGCAGTGATATTCCTCACTGAGGGGTTGTGACCCCTAGGTATATGGTTTCAATTAATGATTTACTCTCTATTTGAGACCGTAAGCGAGTAAGTCTTGAGAATGGAACTGCATCTACCTTGAGAATGAAACTGCATCTACCGACATTTTTTAAAGCTTGTAACCCTGCAAAGACTTTGGTTGTGGGGAATCCTGAGGATCGTAAGTACTATATTGATTTTTCTGCTGTGCGGGGCGGTAAGATCATTGAAGCGATAGAACGAACTATCACCCGTTTATCACCGGATGAACCCACCTGCCAGCTATTTACAGGACATATCGGCTGTGGAAAGTCTACAGAATTGTTGCGCTTGAAAGCTCTGTTGGAAGAGCAACAATTTCATGTGGTTTATTTTGAATCAAGTCGTGAGACCACTGCCAATAATTGCCACCCAATCCGGTAGCCATTCTAAGTTCGAGCCATCTTCACTAGTAAAAACCGTTTTACCGTCAATGGTAATTCCTGGAGGAACAAAGGGTACTGAACCAGTAGACAGAATAATATCTTTGGCCGAGATAATCTTTTCGCCACTGTCTGTAGTGATTGCTACTTTTTGTGGGCCAGCGATTTTACCCCAACCCTGGATAATATCAACACCTAAGCGTTTAAGGCTATTAGTCAAGTCTCCACGAATTTTAGCAACCAGATTGCCAGCGTGCTCTGAGATCACTTGCCGATCAAATGTCACCCCTTCCACTTGGATACCCAAGGATTTGAGGTGGTGAGCGTCGTGTAACTCTCTTACCCTACCGGATGCAGCTAATAAGGCTTTTGAAGGGATACAGCCTCGATTGACGCAGGTCCCCCCCATCTCAGCGGCTTCAATAATCGCAGTTTTCAATCCGCAGCTAACCGCATGTAAAGCAGCACCATGTCCGCCCACACCAGCACCGATAATTACTAAATCGTAATCAAATGCTTCGCTCACATCTATCTCCCTACTCAATCTGTATTGCCTCCTTATTTTCAACTCGACTAATCAATGAGTGCAAGTTTTTATTACGCTGGCGTTGAGCTTCGTACAAAATTAAAGCAGCAGCGATCGCCACATTCAAAGATTCAACTCCCGGCATCAGGGGAATTTTGACTTGTTGATCTGCTAGAGCTGCCAAATCCGCTCTCAAACCCGCTGCTTCGTTACCCAACATAATCAACGTGGGAGTTTGCAAGTTGAGTTCCCAATAGCTCATAGTAGCATTAGGTATCGTTGCTACTAACTGTATTCCTTGAGCCTTATATTGGCAGACCACATCTTTCAAATCGCTACTCACTGTCATGGGTAAGCGGAACCACTGACCAGCTGATGCTCTTAAAACTTTTGGGTTGTCTAAATCTACACTATCTTTGCTCAACCACAAACCCTCAGCACCAGCCGCCGCCGCAGTCCGGATTATTGTACCCAGATTACCCGGGTCTTGTATGGTCTCCAGAGCCAAACCGAGAGATGGGGCTCCAGAACATTTGGGAGAATTGATGGTTCGCTGCGCCGTTGCTACCACACCATCGGGTTGGACTGTAGTCGCGATCGCTTTTATTACCGACTGACTAACTAATTCTGCCCTTTGACACTGACTAGTGGCATACTGCCAAAGTTGTGGGTGAAGTTCCTGCCATTCTGGTGTACAGCAAACGGTGACTAGGGGGTAATCCATAGCACAAGCTTCTTCCAGAAGGTGCGTACCCTCGAGCAAGAATAAATGCTGCTCCTGCCTACCCTTGGCTGTTTGCAACTTCCTAATTTTTTTGATCAGAGGGTTTTGAGTACTTGTGAGCATGACAATTTCAGCTTTTAGATATCGACGGCGAATCCAAAATCCAAAATTGGTATGCGGAACCCGGGACTTGAACCCGGAAGTCCTTGCGAACACTAGAACCTGAATCTAGCGCGTCTACCAATTCCGCCAGTTCCGCTTATGGTGTGTTAATTTCCTTTGCAGTTTATTATCATGCAACAACCTAAGACATTAGTCAACTAATCTGATCCAGATATATAAGCTGAAACCAGTTACAGTAGTCAGCCTTAAGACCAATCATCGTGATTACAAATCTAGACATTTGCGATCTTTCAGGTAGAATCAGTAGCAAATTTTAAAAAATGCAAAGTATTCCACTGATTCTGGAGGTTAGACCCATTAATCACTCTCCAAGCCTGAAAGATAACGACTCTCTGCCCAAGCAAGACCAATCCGTTTTAAGTATTTGGGGCAGAGCTTCCCTGAAAGGACAAGTAAGAATTAGCGGAGCCAAAAACTCTGCATTAGCAATTATGGCAGGAGCTTTACTTTGTCCTCAAGATTGCCGACTGCACAATGTCCCCTCCCTGGTAGACATCAAGAAGATGAGCCAAATTCTCTCTGCTCTGGGTGTCAAACTGACAAAAAATGGCGATATCTTAGATATCAATGCTAGCAATCTTGGGCATTCCACTGCACCCTACGATTTGGTCAGCCAACTAAGAGCTAGCTTTTTTGCCATTGGTCCATTGCTAGCGAGGTTGGGAGCTGTACGAATACCCTTACCGGGAGGTTGTGCCATTGGTGCTAGACCTGTAGATCTCCATGTTCGTGGTCTACAATCTATGGGAGCTCAAGTACACATTGAACATGGCATGGTTAATGCCTATATCAGTGGCAGTGGCAACAAAAGGTTAAAGGGGGCAAAAATTTACCTCGATTACCCGAGTGTGGGAGCAACGGAAACCCTGATGATGGCAGCAACGCTAGCAGAAGGAGAGACAACTATTGAAAATGCTGCCCAAGAGCCAGAAGTAGCAGATTTGGCCAATTTTTGCATAGCAATGGGAGCCAAAATTAGTGGTGCTGGCACCAAGACTATCATCATTTCTGGGGTTCCTCGTTTACATTCTGTGGAATACTCGGTTATTCCCGATCGCATTGAAGCAGGGACATTCTTGGTTGCCGGTGCCATTACCCACTCAGAAATTAGCCTTTTCCCTGTAATACCCGATCATCTGAGTGCTGTTATTGCCAAGCTGCGAGAAGTTGGTTCTAAGGTGATTATGGAGGGAACCAATCGCCTGCGGATTGTTCCTGACAGAATACAAGCAACAGATATTGAAACTTTGCCTTTTCCTGGTTTTCCCACTGATATGCAGGCACCATTGATGGCATTGTTAACTTTAAGTAATGGAGATAGTATCATTTCCGAAACAGTATTTGAAAATCGGTTGGGTCATGTTCCAGAACTCAATCGCATGGGTGCAGATATTCGTATCAAAGGTAATCATGCAATTATTCGAGGAGTACCAATGCTATCTGGTGCTCCGGTTATGGCAACCGACTTACGAGCATCTGCAGCACTGATACTGGCAGGGTTAGCGGCAGAAGGGAAAACCACGATTAAGGGATTGCATCATTTAGACCGGGGTTACGAAAATGTGGAGGAGAAATTGCGGAACTTGGGAGCCAAGATCAAGCGGGAAAAGGAAGAGAGTGAACCAGAACCAGAGCCAGAAGAAACTTCGATAGATCAAAGCAAAATCACTGTAACCCCGCAGTAATTGTTTAGGAGCTAACTCCAAGAACAAATAGGCTTTTCCACATCTAAATTTTCCTAAGTATTTCCAACTAGTGCTTTGAAGGCTCCGAGACACCAACCCACCCCTAAACCCTCCGTTGGAGGGAAAAGGCTCCAAGGAAAGAAAGCTTGGAAGGGAAGCTTTTCACCTTGTTTAACTGACGGGTTATCTTTGCCGCGCTGCACTAGGCATGATGAGCTATCACTCAAAACACAGGATTTACATCCTTGTTACCCTGTTCGTTTTCCGTTCCCTAAGTTCATTAGCTGCTCCCGTTAGGTGATTTAAATGTGGTTTAGCTTAGCATCAATACCGTAAACAACCTTGTACAGATTTAGCGCAGTCGGGACAAATGACCACTTCAGCCGAGAGATGAGTTAATTTTTAGATTTGTGTGGCTAGATAAGCTATTTCTCCATACAGGGTCTTATTGCTTGGGGAAATATATGCTATAAAACGAATTTGTGTGAGGAGCTCAATAGATGAATGTCTGTAAAGATGCATTGGAGATTCTGAAAGAAACTAGTCGGACTTTTTACATCCCTATCAATCGTCTACCTCCAAGACTCAAGGAAGCAGTAGCATCAGCCTATCTTTGTATGCGTGCCATTGATGAAATTGAAGACCATCCGGGACTCGATAACTTCACAAAGGCACGATTGTTACGCACGATTAGCACAAATTTACAGGCTGCGGTTGATAGCTTCACCCTTGATCAACTGTTCGTCGGATTTAGTCGGCAGGACAGTCAGCTAGCGGAAGTAACGGTTCGGGTAGGAGAATGGGCAAGATTAGCACCTGAGACCATTGCGCCTCGGATCTGGGATGCTACAGCGGCAATGGCAGATAGAATGGCTTATTGGGCTGAGCACAACTGGGAAATTTATACCGAAGCAGATTTAGATCGTTATACGTTTGGAGTAGCAGGTGCAGTAGGCTTGTTACTTTCTGACTTGTGGGCTTGGTATGATGATACCCAAACCAACCGTCTCCATGCTATTGGCTTTGGTAGAGGCTTACAGGCTGTGAACATTTTACGGAACTATAAGGAAGACAGAGTCAGGGGAGTTGATTTCTTCCCCAATGGCTGGACTGAAAATGATATGCAAACTTATGCTCGTCGGAATCTAGCTCTGGCTGATGCCTATACCAAGGCTCTACCCAATGGACCTGCTTTAGGCTTTTGCCAAATTCCGCTTACTTTGGCTCACGCCACTCTTGATGTTTTAGAATATGCACTAAGAGCTAGAATTAGGAAATATAAATTTTCTTTGTGTCCTACCCTTCGGGAACTCCTTCGGAGAATGTGCCTTTGTGGTGAGTTCTCTTCATGTCCTAACCTATTCGCGTAGTGCTATACCACAAGTGTTGGGAGCATCCCATTTTGGCAAGTTGGCTCCTTTAAGATGGCTGAAACCCTTGCCATGTCGTTCTTTTGGAAATGCTTTTTCCAAAATGGGATGCTCCCCAAGTGTTTATGTCGAAACTTGATCAAAAAGGCTGTAGTGCGATCGCTTGTTGATAAATTTGGCGTAGGGTTAGTCAACCTGGGGATAGTGTTGGGCGGGTTTTGAATGGAATATTCGGGTCAAATGGTCTAGATTGTCCCTAAACCCGCCCCTACGATATGTATAATCGCACTACACATCAGCGATAGTTAGCCCCCTAAATCCCCCAATTCTGGGGGACTTTGAATTATTTTTCACGTACTCTGAGAACCGGATTTGGTATTATTTGTGCAACTCTTCCCTCCTGCCTCCTACCTTCTACTTTTCCTAAAGGTTCTAAAACAAACTCTTGACAACCAGCCATACTTCGATGTTCACACCAGTGAGTTAGCTTATGCTAATCTCTCTCCATTAGTAACTGGCATATTGGGCTCAATTAGGACTGTCCCGTTATCTTGGCATACGATCGCCAATACCAGTACTTCCGATTTTACACCTGCAACTCTTCTAGGCGGAAAATTGACTACTGCACAAATCTGTTTACCAATCAAATCGTCAGCAGAATAATTTCCAGTTAACTGAGCAGAGCTTTTCTTATGACCTAAAACAACACCAAAGTCTATATCCATTTCATATGCAGGAACCCTTGCTTTCTGATTTAATTTTGCGGACAACACAGTCCCGACACGTATATCAACTTTTAGGAAGTCTTCAAAGTCAATTTGAGCATTGGTTAGATTATTCTCAGCCAAGTTTATCCCCTCTTGCCAGTATTGAATAATATTCATGGAGTTTGGTAGACATGCAATTGTCATCGGGAGCAGGTCAAATTTGCAAAACAAATGTACTAAAACAGCAAGGTAATCAACAATCAAGCCCCTGGGACAGTAGTGTAGTTCAGGCGTTATTACAAAATTGACCTGCTCCCATTTTAAGGATAAAGCAATGAAAACACATGAATTGGGAAGCCAAGGACAATCTCACGGTTCCGTAAATAACGCGATCGCTTAGGCAACTCACGACGGTGCTTCAATCAAAATGATCCTTCCGGTTGGTGACAATTTAAAGGATCGCGCATAATAGGGAATCGGGAATTGGTAGGTTACCGAATTGTATTAGTGGGATAGTTTCTGTGCTAAAGTGAGCTGTGGTATTTCTTCAATAATCTCTTCTGGACTTCCTGCCTGCCTTAAAATGAGGCAAACTCTGATTATTAATGAACTATTTAACTCCTGCTCCCTACAGCATTTCCCCTTCCCTATTCCCCATTCCCCATTCCCCATTCCCCATTTCCGAAAACCAGAAACTTTGTACCTCATTCCAATGAGAAACGCTATATCTCTTGATGACTCAATTAAAAAATTACGTGCCTTAACTCAAATTAAGGTGCAAAACAACTGGCGATATTGTCTCCAGGACTTGCCGGTGGCTGTTGCTACAGAGTTTGAACAATGGCAAAATTGGTCAATTTCAGAATTAAACGAAAAAGAATATATTGTTTGGTCAGCAGGGGAACAGGTAATTTGGCTAGGTCAACAATTTGTGATTACCCAGGATTTACAGGGTTATCCTTTAGTAGGATTAAGTTTACGACTTCTGTTGACTTGGTGGGCTCAATCAGCTCAGATTTTTGTAAATGGTCAACTGGTACAGGAAGGAGATTTATTCGATTCTTCTGCTAGGATACTTCTTAGTCCCGCTGTAGTGACTGGGGAAAAAATTACAGTAGCTTTGCGGCTAGTGAGTCCTGGTCATGATATTGGTGGCTTGATGGGTTCTCACTGCTGGTATGAGTCGAATGATTCAATTGATCCAGGATTTGTAGCGGATGAATTAGCAGTTTTACAGAAGTATGTAGCAGCTTTTGCACCAGAAAAATTAGGTATCTTGGCTACAGCAGTTGCTGAGATTGATTGGGAGTTAGAGTCTCAGCAAGTAGCATTTACCAGTTCCCTTGCTACCTGCCGCCAATATCTCCAATCCCTGATCAGGGATCATGATTTACCCACACCAAAACAACGCTGTATTCATCTACTGGGACATGCCCACTTGGATTTAGCTTGGTTATGGCCAGTGAGTGAAACTTGGGAAGTAGCAGTGCGTACTTTTGAGTCTGTATTAAACCTACAGCAAGATTTTCCTCATTTAATATTTTGCCATTCTACACCAGCTATTTATGCTTGGATAGAACAGCATCGTCCTGATTTATTTGCCAAGATCCAACAAAAAATTGCAGCTGGTAGTTGGGAAGTGGTAGGAGGAATGTGGGTAGAACCAGAATTGAACCTGATTGCTGGTGAGTCAATTGTGCGCCAAATCCTCTATGCTCAACGCTATATCCAGGAAAAATTTGGTAAGTTGACCAAAGTAGCTTGGGTTCCTGATAGTTTTGGCTTCCCTTGGCAGTTACCCCAGATTTTGCAACAGGGAGGCATCGAATACTTCGTAACTCAAAAGTTACATTGGAATGATACTAATAAGTTTCCCTACAATGCTTTCTGGTGGCAATCCCCTGATGGCAGCAAAATCTTCAGTCTGATGTCTCCCCCCAACCTTGCTGGTGTGATGGATACTAATCCCATCACGATGACTTCCTATGCTGTTGATTGGGAAACCCAGACTAATCTACAAGACATATTCTGGCTTCCCGGTGTCGGAGATCATGGTGGTGGCCCGACTCGCGATATGTTAGAAGTCGCTCAGCGTTGGCAGCAATCCCCATTTTTCCCCCACTTGGAATTTACTACTGCCGAGGGTTATTTGGAGAGTATTAGGGAGATGGGGAGATGGGGAGCTGAGGGAGCTGAGGGAGCTGAGGGAGCTGAGGGAGCTGAGGAAGCTGAGGGAGATAAGGAGATATTTCCCATTCCCAATTCCCAATTCCCAATTCCCAATTCCCAATTCCCAATTCCCAATTCCCAATTCCCAATTCCCAATTCCCAATTCCCAATTCCCAATTCCCAATTCCCAATTCCCAATTCCCAATTCCCAANTTCCCAATTCCCAATTCCCAATTCCCAATTCCCAATTCCCAATTCCCAATTCCCAATTCCCAATTCCCAATTCCCAATTCCCAATTCCCAATTCCCAATTCAAGAAATTACAGATACTCCTTCAACACCTCGACTGAAAGAGTATTTCGATTTAGTGGGTATTGATTTATTTTCCGGTGCTTACCCAGATGGCTATCGCAGCGAAGTGAATTTAGCTGCTCTTGACTGGCTCAATAATGTTGCCAAGCGACTACAAAGAGGTTTCTTGTTAACGATTGATTATGGTTATTCCGCTGAGCGCTATTACTTACCGGCGCGTCATCAGGGAACTTTGCAATGCTATTATCACCACCGCCATCATGATAACCCTTATTGGAATGTGGGACAACAGGATATTACTGCCCATGTCAATTTTACCGCTCTGGAACGACAAGGAGAGTTGTGCGGTTTGCAGCAAGTGGGTTTTACTAAGCAGGGACTATTTTTGATGGCTTTAGGGTTAGGAGAGCGCCTTACTGCACTGTCTGCTTTTGATACAATTCGTGGACAAGCAATTGCTTCCGGTAAAGATATAAGGAATATTATGCAGCGTCGCGAGGTCTTACATCAATTGATTGATCCTATGGGATTAGGAGGATTTGGTGTACTAGTTCAAAGTAAAGGCTTGACAGAGGCAGAAGGGAAGATTGAGCTCAAAGGCTTGATGGAATTTAGAATTTAGAATTTAGAATTTAGAATTTAGAATTCTCAATATTCAATATTCCAGATAAATCTTCTGGACGATCAATATCATTGAGAAGAGGGAGAAAAGCAACTTTTAAATCCAGTTGCTCGGCAATCTCTACCGTTTGTTGTCGTACTTGAGATGTACCCCAATTAATTCCCACAAAAAGGTCCCCAACCATCCGCTGCAAACCAATTAGATAATAGCCTCCATCTTCTGCTGGACCAAGGACTAAATCGTGTTGCTTTAATGCTTCAAAAGCCTGCTCTATTAAGGAAGCTTTCAAATCTGGGCAATCAATCCCAATAGTCACCACCCTAGTCATCCCAACAGCAAAAGATGCGGCAAATGCTGACGCCATCCGCTGGCCTAAATCTCCCTCTGCTTGTAGCCGGTAGTTCCAATCAGCACCTAACCAAGCTTGCATTAGTTGCTCTGTACCACCAGTAAAATGAACTTCTGTTGATAAGGGACGGGAAGCTGCTAGTTCCTTTACCTGGGATAGAGTATTTTCCGTTAGCTGGCGTTGCAGTCTTGCTGCTCCCTCAGCTCCAAGTACTGGCATCATTCTTGTCTTCGTTTTTCCCGGCTCAGGATAACGAGTAAAAACGATTAGACGCTCTTCCATTATTCCTATGGCTTGTTCATTTCCCATCTGGCTTATCCGGTTGAGATTACACCCTGATTATGACTCTCTAGAACACCGATTCAGTAATAAAATTTGACAAATTGAGAAACGAAAAATCAATACTTTCAGCTCTCCCCTGCTCCCCTGCTCCCCTGCTCCCCTGCTCCCCTGCTCCTCCGCTCCTCTGCACGCTCGATTTTATGATTACTGAATCGACGCTCTAGAGGTGAGAGTTTTTATCTGATTTCTGTAGTAAGAGATTGCCAATCGTCTTTTTCGATGCGAGCCACTAGCTCAAACCACCCTTTCCCATCAGGTCTAAATACTACCGCTTCTCCCTCCGCTATATTTAAGCCGGTTAGAGCCTTTATATTGGAACTGTGGGCAGACAGCACCGTATTTGTCCCCGTAGTGGGGACTGTATGTAGCAACTTATGAAAATTTTGCCAAAGATCTACTGGATCATAACTAGCTGTGTTTGGCATACCATTGAGGCTGGAGACAACTTCAATGTTCGCGACATCATTGAAAGCATACCAAGCTGTTTCTATGCAGCGACAAGCCGGACTTGCCATGACTTGACCCACAGGGATGTTGAGCTCTTCAAAATGGTCTCCCACATTCTGCATATCGACCAAACCATCTCCACTTAAGGGTCGTCCAGGATCTAAACAGTCTTGAAACTGGTTAGGCAGTTGTTCCACCGCATCTGGCCGTACATCTCTGAGGGCAGCTCCGTGCCTAAAATAAATAACATGACCCCCTTCTTGCAAAGCGCTCAATAATTCTGAGGCAGTAAACTCATCCTCAATGGTCAGTGCTTTTGCTTCTGGGGATGAGTTTTGCAAGCCGACTAGAGCAAGGCTGAACGTGGCAACGGCAAAACTAATGAAACTAAACCCTCTAATGCTATTCCTTTTTTTCATCCGTAAACAATATTACAAGCTGTCCGACTGAGCATACTATAGTATTTTAATTTCTTCGTCAATGACTAAAGAAGATGCCATGTTACTACAGAATGAAGTGTTAAGTAACTTCAAGAAATAAGCTTTTTGCCTAAATCCTGGAAAGGTTAAGTGTTGGTGGAAGAAAATATTAATTTTACAGGCAATATGCCAGCATCAATGCTACTATTTGCCAACCCCCTTACTGTAAATTATCTACTTTTGTAAAAAGTATAATAATGTATTCCAATTGTTGGACTTGTCTTACCTTTTAAGAAATAAGGGAACAGGGAATAGGGAATAGGGAATAGGGAACAGAGAATAAGGGAAGTTTTCGACAACCATGCAAGATCTAAGTCATTGGTTCTTGGTTCTAGATTTTTTGTACTAATGACTGCAAGCTCAAGTACTCAGTCAGTAAGCTACAATGTAGTAATAATGGGTCTTCCGTAAGCTAGCAAAAGCATGATCGAAACACTGCAAACACAACTCTACGAACTGCAACAATTTGCCAACACTCTTGTTAACACTCAATTAACTCATCTGGGTTGGCTCAGCGTCGCTATTATCTTTGCTGCTGGCTTGCTGACTAGTCTAACTCCTTGTATGCTCTCTATGCTGCCGATTACTATTGCCTATATTGGTGGCTATGAAACCCAAGGACGCTTCCAAGCTGCGACTCAATCTGCTTGGTTTGCTTTGGGCTTAGCAACTACTTTAGCTGGATTAGGAATTTTAGCAGCTTCTGTGGGGCGAGTCTACGGGCAAGTGGGGATTGGTTTACCGATTTTTGTCAGTCTAGTCGCCATTATCATGGGACTGAATTTGCTAGAAGCCTTCCCCTTACAGTTGCCCTCTTTTGGTGGAATGGAGTGGATTTCTCAAGACTTACCCGCAGGAGTGCGCTCTTATTTGATTGGTTTAACCTTTGGTGTAGTTGCCTCTCCTTGTAGTACGCCAGTTCTAGCCAGCTTACTAGCTTGGGTAGCAGCAACGCAAGATTTGGTTTTAGGAGGTGTCTTACTGCTATCCTACACCGTGGGTTATGTTGCCCCCTTGGTTTTAGCCGGTACTTTTACTGCTTCGATTAAAAAACTGTTAGAGTTACGCCGTTGGTCTACTTGGATTACACCAGCTAGTGGAGTTCTTTTAGTCGGATTTGGTGTCTTGTCTCTACTGTCCCGTATTCCTGCTATTAATCATTAGTTATTGGGAATTGGGAATTGGGAATTGGGAATGGGGAATGGGGAATTGGGAATTGGTCATTAATACCAAGGACAAACAACAAACAACAAACAACAAACAACAAACAACAAAATGGATTGGAATATTGGACATTTATGGCGACGTCAGCTGTTACCTTTGCTATCTAACTTGAAGTTAGCGATTTTGTTGCTGTTGGCGATCGCAATTTTTAGTATCAGTGGTACGGTAATTGAACAGGGTCAGTCCTTGCAGTTTTACCAAGCTAATTATCCTGAAGACCCGGCTCTGTTTGGCTTTCTCAGTTGGAAGGTAATCTTAGCGATTGGTTTAGACCATGTTTACCGTACCTTCTGGTTTTTATCCTTACTGGTACTCTTTGGTAGTAGTCTGACTGCATGTACCTTCACCCGTCAGTTTCCTGCTTTGAAAGCGGCTCGTCGCTGGAAATATTATGAGGAACCCCGTCAGTTTCAGAAACTTGCCCTGAGTACAGAACTTAATACTGGTTCTCTCAATTCCCTGTCTCCACTGTTGACGAAGCAACGCTATCGCATTTTTCTCGAAGGAGATAAACTTTATGCCCGTAAGGGTATTGTCGGACGTATTGGGCCAATTGTGGTTCATGCCAGTATGATAATTATTCTGTTGGGGTCAATTGGAGGAGCACTTACTGGTTTTATGGCTCAAGAAATGGTTCCTAGTGGTAGTACCTTCCAAGTGAAGAATATTATTGACGCTGGCCCTTTTGCTGCTTCACAAATCCCTAAAGATTGGTCAGTAAAGGTAAATCGTTTCTGGATTGATTACACTCCGGAAGGGAATATTAATCAATTTTATTCGGATCTGTCAGTTCTGGATCAGGAAGGAGAAGAGGTTGATCAGGAAACTATTTATGTTAACAAGCCTCTGCGTTACCGAGGTGTTACTTTCTACCAAACTGACTGGGGAATTGCTGCGGTGCAGGTGCAGGTAAATAAAAGCCCCATTTTCCAGCTACCGATGGCACAACTTCAGACTAATGGTGATGGGCGCATCTGGGGGACTTGGGTTCCTTCTAAACCTGATTTGAGTGAAGGGATTACTTTACTGACGAGGGACCTACAGGGAACTTTGATGGTCTATGATAACTCAGGTCAGCTAGTTTCGACGGTTCGTTCCGGCATGGCAACCCAGGTAAATGGAGTAACCCTCCGCATTAAAGATCTTATCGGCAGCACTGGTTTGCAAATTAAGGCTGACCCTGGTATTCCGATTGTTTACGCAGGTTTTGGCTTACTGATGTTGGGAGTAATTATGAGCTATTTCTCCCACTCTCAAATTTGGGCATTGGCAAAGGGAGATTGCTTCTATGTAGGAGGCAGAACTAACCGAGCGCAGGTTGCCTTTGAGCGGGAATTTATCAAGATTTTAGACCAGTTGAGTGAGGAGAAGCAGGCAACAGAAGAGACTCCTGTTAATACAGAAGCTCTTGCTACAAGATGACTAATGCCGCTGCGCGGAATGAAGAATGAAGAATGAAGAATGAAGAATGAAGAATACTTATAGAGTGGAATAAGTAGGTTGGGTGTAGCGATAGCGTAACCCAACAATTGAGTGTGCTGCGTTGGGTTTCACTCCGTTTCACCCAACCTACATTTTTAAGTATGTCGCGCCACTAAATTTTTTCTAAAAAATCACTTTACTTATTACTTATTACTTATTACTTATTACTTATTGAGTTGCTACAGGGTTTTGATCTAAATTCAGAAGAGTTTGACCGTTGCGGATTGGGTAAAATTAAACAACAGCGAGTATCAGGATTAGAAGCAGTCCAACGATATGATAAGCTACTGGTTCTAGGAAAACCGGGAGCTGGCAAGACCACGTTTCTCAAATATTTGGCTATCCACGGTAAAGCTTGGACTGAGCAGTTAAGAGCTGTAATGATTGAGCATGGCAATATTGGTCATGATTGGCAGTTTAATGAGCAGCAAAAGAAACTATTGAAACAGTACGACAATGCCAATCAATTGCTAGTGGATTGCCTGAATAGTGATTGTTACGTGAGTCAAGAGGTGCGACAGGAGATTGAGGATACTTTGTTGTTACCTAGGTCGAGTATATACCCGACTTCTTCTGCCAGTTTTTCGAGTTAATCACAGGTTTAACTAGGAAGTCGGGGATACAAAAGTTTGCTCTGCTATGGGGTACATTGTTGATCCCCCTAAATCCCCCTTAATAAGGGGGACTTTGATATGACTTTGATATGACTTTGATATACTGTACTTTGTTGTAGTGCAAAGCTCTGTTTTGTGCGATCGCACAGGAAAATATCCCCGACTTCTTCTATCGGTTTGTCAAGTTAATCACAGGTTCAATTAAGAAGTCGGGGATGTCGAGGCATATCGAGCGCTCGCACAGTAAAATATCCCCGACTTCTTCTAGCGGTTTGTCGAGTTAATCACAGGTTCAATTAAGAAGTCGGGGATGTCGAGGCATATCGAGCGCTCGCACAGCAGAATATCCCCAACTTCTTCTATCGGTTTGTCAAGTTAATCACAGGTTCAATTAAGAAGTCGGGGATATCGACACATATTGAGCGCTCGCACGGCAAAATATCCCCGACTTCTTCTACCGGTTTGTCAAGTTAATCACAGGTTCAATTAAGAAGTCGGGGATATCGACGCATATCGAGCGCTCGCACAGCAGAATATCCCCAACTTCTTCTATCGGTTTGTCAAGTTAATCACAGGTTCAATTAAGAAGTCGGGGATATCGACACATATTGAGCGCTCGCACGGCAAAATATCCCCGACTTCTTCTACCGGTTTGTCGAGTTAATCACAGCTTCAATTAAGAAGTCGGGGATATCGACGCATATCGAGCGCTCGCACGGCAAAATATCCCCGACTTCTTCTATCGGTTTGTCAAGTTAATCACAGCTTCAATTAAGAAGTCGGGGATATCGACGCATATCGAGCGCTCGCACGGCAAAATATCCCCGACTGCTTCTACCGGTTTGTCGAGTTAATCACAGCTTCAATTAAGAAGTCGGGGATATCGACACATATTGAGCGCTCGCACGGCAAAATATCCCCGACTCTTCCTACTAGAATGTAGTGCGAGCATCTTGCTCGCTTTTTATATAGCACTACGTGAAGACGTTTCATGAAACGTCCCAGAGCGAGATTTCACGGTTTGCTAATCTATATCAATTGATGTGGGTGAAGAATCACTAGCGGTAGAAACAGATAAAGGTTTACGATAATCTTTATAGAGGCGATCGCGCCAGTCGAAAAAGGTTTCATACAGACCACTATCAACTAAGCCAGGAATGCCTTTGCCTTTGAGGTTTTCCGGTATATCCAGGTAGGGACCATCGGGAAGCTTGATGACGATACTTAAACCAGCTACGGCAAAATCTGCTAAGCAGGGGGAGTTCCCTAACAGATAAGGACTATCCAGTAAAATCAAACTCAAAGCTTCTAAGTCTTGCTTGAGGGCATCTTTGGCTTCTTTTACCGAGTCTGCGCTCAAACCGACACCAGTTCCCAACACCTTGAGCAATTCTGGGGGAACCGCACCCACTAGAGTTTTGAAAAAATCGGGAGTATCGTTAGGTAAAAAAGAAGTCCGGAAACTTTGATTTTGGCTGAAGGCTCCATACAGTGCTTTGCGACTTTTGACACCAATCGACTCATCTGCCCATTCTTCCATCTGTAAGCAGAGTCCCCTTTCCCTATTTCCTTCAGGAAGCAGGGGTTTGTCTGGATACTTGCGGTCCAAATACATCGCGATCGCGGTAGAATCACTAATCACTGTGTCTCCATCTTTGAGTACTGGTACTTGTTTTTGACCAGATATTTTGAAGACATCGATCTGTCCTACTCCTGGGGTTACTTCAATCTTGCGATACTCTAGTCCCTTATAATCGAGAATAAACCGGACTTTTTCTGAAAATTGGGACAGTTCAAATTGATATAACTCCAGCATATTGAATCTCCTTCCTGGCTATTTACCTGAACACCATTGCCAATTTAACGTCTCCAGCTTCAGATCTGCTGCCCTCTGGAGGTTCGGCAATCACGCCACAGGTGTGGGGAGCTGAGGGAGCTGAGGGAGCTGAGGGAGCGGAGGAGCTGAGGAGCAGAGGAGCGGAGGAGCGGAGGAGCGGAGGAGCGGAGGAGCGGAGGAGCGGAGGAAGAAGAATACAATTTTCCTTAACCCTTGGGTATTTCCATATATAGGGTCTTTTTTAGCCCCCAAACACCATATATGGGAGTTGACAAAATGCATCACCCTTTAACTTGTCACCAATGCCTAACACCTACCACCTACCACCTACCACCTACCACCTACCACCTAACACCTAACACCTAACACCTAACATCTGTTGTCGCTCACCTGGTGGAGGCTCAATCACTTGGGTAGAAAGGTTCTGCTTTGCTAGTTGCGATCTTAATTCTTCCACACTACCAGAGGTACGTAGCAGAGAATTGAGAATTCCGGCATATTGGACATCCCCTCCTGCTGCTGTTGGCAGAAATACTTGGGGTTGTGCTAACTGTGCTAACTGTAAAGCAGTAGTATTGCCCTGAATAATTGGTCCTAAGAGGGGAAGTTCCAGGTTGAGCACCGGACTGATGACTACATCTACTGGAGCATAATTCTTCAATTCATCAGGAGGATAGCCATGAGGTTCATAGTAGAGACTTGTGCCATTATCTAATTGTTTGAGAAGATAGGAATTCTCTACTTGTAGTGGCCCAAGAGGGGCTCCTACCATTGCCCGGATTTCAATTTGATTGCCCAGGATAAAGGTTTCACCGGGGGGAAGACTAGTAACTTGGGTATAACCGAGTTGTTCTACTACTTGGGTTGCACTGATGGAAGCAACCACAGGAATAGTTTTATCCAGTTGTTGGAGAGTTGGTTTATGGGCGTGATCTTCTAAGCCTTGGGAAAGTAGAATTAAGTCAATCTGCTCAGGAAGGGAGTCAAGGGCTGCTGGTTTGTCGCCTTTGAAAAACCAGGGAAGATTACCGAAGACTAAAGAGTCTACTAACCAAGGGTCAATGAGTATCTTTTGCTGTCCTAGTTCCAGTAGCCAGCTGTTTGCTCCGAAGTAAGTCAGATGCATAAAAGTGGGGTAATTTATTTTAAGTTTAATTAATTTTAACAAATAAGGTCTGGTCGCTGATCCCAGATCCCCGACTTCTTTAAGAAGTCGGGGATCTTCAAGAACTAGCGATTGTTTTGGTAAATTGCAACCAAAGTGTAAGTATTCAACCGAACTTGATATAAGGGGCTGAGGGTGAAGCATTCGGATAGTCAAATTGAAAATTATGTGGGAGAGATTCTCTCCCGAATGCTTCACCCCTACAGTCAGATATGGCATTGGTCTTTCAAGAACTAGGGTCTGCTGAATAAGTGTGGAAGCCATGCCAGACAAGCTTTTCAATCGTTTTCAGTCTCGCCAAGTGCAAGGAAATGGTATTTTTTAGTTCAAAAACCTTGCACTTTTACCATAAAATTCCTCCNGCCAATCTCCGTATAAAATGGGTGTAACTGTTGCCTTGCTGCTGCTGCCAGTTGGTTACCTTGAAGCATTTCTTCCAGGCGCAGCTGTACAAGAATTCCATAGGCTACTTTCTCCCCATGTAAAGCATGGTGTGCTGCTGGTAGATGGGTTAAGCCATTGTGGATAGCATGAGCAGCAACGGTGCGACATTGAGCACCTCCTAAACCACCAATAACGCCAGCCAGTAAAACAGTGGCATCTACGACTTCCTGCCAGACTGCACTCCCTGGTTCTTGGAGAGCCTCTGCTGATTTTTGCAGTAGGATGTCTCGTAGTACTCTTGCTTGTTGTACCGCAGCAATAATCAAGGTAGCTGAATCAGCGCCACTGCTAACGGAGGCTTCATACCACTTTGCTAAGGCATCACCAATACCTGCTACTAGGGTTCGTTGGGGTGCTGTTTGAATAAGGCTGTAATCGAGCACCAGCAAATTGGGACAATGGTCAAGACTCACATCATACTCGAAAGCGCCCTGCTCAGAGTAAATATTGGATAAAGCTGTCCAAGCAGCACAGGTAGCAGCAGAGGTAGGTATGGTAACAATGGGTAAATGACACTGGTGTGCCAGAAGTTTAGCGGTGTCTAAGGCTTTACCACCACCAATGCCGATAATAAGATCAGCTTGGTGCTCAGTCACAGCTGCCCTGAGGGATGCGAGAGATACCTCACTGCAATCAGGACTATAGGATACCAAAGAAGAGGTTAGTTGCTGTTGTTCTAAGAGAGTTTGTAATTGTGGTGCGAGGCTAGCCAAAGTGCGATCGCCTCCAACAACCAAAGGACGATCTCCCAAGTGTGCGATCGCCTCTATTGAAAGTGCCAGGGCTTGAGAACCACGCAACACCTGAGCTGGTGCTACAGTTAGGGACAGCAATGAGGTAGGTGCTTGGTTAATCATCGATAGGTATTAGGTGTTAGGTATTAGGTGTTAGGTTTTAGGTGTTAGGTTTTAGGTGTTAGGTTTTAGGTGTTAGGTATTAGGTGTTAGGTATTAGGTGTTAGGTTTTAGGTGTTAGGTGGTAGGTGTTATGTGTTAGGTGTTATCATCATTCCCAATTCCCAATTCCCAATTCCCAATTCCCAATTCCCAATTCCCAATTCCCAATTCCCAATTCTCAATTCTCAATTTTACCGAATTGGATCATGAACTGTAACTAGTTTTGTCCCATCAGGAAAGGTAGCTTCCACCTGCACTTCATGAACCATTTCCGGAATGCCTTCCATCACGTCGTACCGAGTTAGTAGGGTAGTGCCGTAACTCATTAAATCTGCCACTGTCTTCCCTTCCCTGGCTCCTTCTAAAATAGCAGCAGAGATATAGGCAACTGCTTCTGGGTAGTTTAGTTTTAAGCCTTTATTCTTGCGTCGTTCCGCTAGCAAAGCAGCAGTGAAAATTAGTAGTTTGTCCTTTTCCTGAGGCGATAGTTGCATATTAAAATTTGCTAGTTAATTGTTGCTTTTGGGGAAATTACTTTGTTAAATCCAGACTCTTGGCTTTTTTACCGAACATCCAGAAGAAGACAAGCGTAACAGCTGCCAAACTTCCGTAAACCAGTTTCTCACTTCAGAGGTTGAAGTACCACGATAACGGCACAATAATCCGGCAATTAGCTGAGTCACTCCTGCTTCTCCTTGATTTTCTTTGGCATTCCAGAGTTTTTTCACTTGCTCTAGTAAGTCTGATGTTATCGGTTGACTTAACCAACAAAGCATACCAACTATTGGTTCTCCTGCTAAGCCATGAGGACTGTTGAAGCTGGTTTCACTACCCGGTAACCATTGCCTTTCAATCCACAGAGGGTATCCTTGCTGCCAAACTTCCGAGTGCGATCGCCAATTTCCTTGCAAAAACTGCTCTCCCCTGGCTGTACGACCAAAGCGGGTAATTTCCCAACCTAACCAACTGGCTCCTGGTGCTAATTCTACCCGTAAATCTTGCCGATAAACTGCACCATTAAAGATAATGGTCTCCTGGGGTAGCCATTCCAAACAAGCACCAGACTCTACTTTGATCTCGATAGTGTGCCTTGCTTCTTGTCCCTTACTGCGATAAACCTTACCGGCAGCAGCAGTAGTAATTAAGGCATGGGAATCAGCTTGGAGGTGGATATTTTGCTCAAGGCGATCGCCTCCTACTATACCCCCAGCTGTGTGTAGAACAATATTGTGACAAACCGCTGGCCCTTCTGGATAGAAAGATCGCTGTACCTTGAGGGGCGATCGCATTTGAGAGTGAATGAGGCGGGTAGCACCATGATCATGGGCATATACCAAGTCTAGGCTGCCGTGCCATCCGTTCGCTATTGGCTCTGGCTCAAGTTGCTTCACAGATTAATCAGTGGTTTTAAGTTTTAGATTTTAGATTTTAGATTGAATCAATATTAGCACTGGAAAGCATTATCATATCTGGGTTTGAGGTTTGGTTTTTTAGCACATTGGCTCAGCAATGTCTGTAATAATTGGTGAACCTACCTCTACAGGATCATAATTTACGCTGTGGTTGTTTTTTACAAATGTTTACAAAACAACCCTTCTCAGGACTGATGTCAGATAATAATAAATGATACTTTTTTAGCTTCAATTTCCAGGGATGATGCATCTGTCTACTCATTATGGGTGCTCATAGCAAATCTGGGTTAGTGACTCCCTAATCTGAAAATAGACGAGGAGACACGGAGACACGGGGACGCGGAGAGAGGAATTTTCATACATGATGGGGAAATTTTTTCATCGGGTCTGCCTTCAGTGTACTAGTACACTGAAAGCAGAAATAGCCCAAAGCGTGAAAAAAGTTAAAGGCTTACCGCACCAAGCTTTCTTCCCTCGGAGCCTCCTTCCTCGGAGCCTCGGAGCCTTCTGCTTCTGCTTGCAGTACTGCCTTTAAAGCATTAGGCATCCACAGGGTTATCTCAGCTGGATTTGGTAACAGTGAGGACTTTGATAAATCTTGATTAAACAAACTTGGAACGATGATCAGCATTTTTGGCTATCAACTTCTCACTCCAATCTATGAAACTAGAAATTCCTTAGTCTATCGAGGAATACGAGAGCAAGACCAGCAACCAGTAATTCTTAAAATACTCAAAGAAGATTATCCGAGACCGTCAGAACTTACCAGATATCAGCAAGAATATCAAATCACCCACAATCTGAATCTGGATGGAGTTATCAAGGCTTATAGCTTAGAAAAGTATCAAAAGACCTTGGTCATCGTCCTTGAAGATTTTGGCGGTGAATCTTTGAAGCAATTATTCAGTAATGGTGTCGGAAAAAACCATGAACTGTCTCTACAAGAATTTCTCCGTATTGCCCTCAAAATAACTGAGAGTTTGGAGCAAATCCATGGGGCTCAGATTATTCACAAAGATATTAATCCCGCTAACATTGTTTTTAATCGAGCAACCCAGCAACTTAAAATTATTGACTTTGGTATTTCCACTGTCTTAACTCGTGAAAACCTCACCCTGAAAAATCCCTATGTTTTGGAAGGTACATTAGCTTATATGTCTCCGGAACAAACAGGAAGGATGAACCGTTACCTAGACTACCGGACTGATTTTTACTCTCTAGGAGTTACCTTCTATCAATTGCTGACCCATCAGCTGCCTTTTGAGACTAATAACCCCCTGGAATTGGTGCATTGTCATATCGCCAAACATCCAGTTCCCCCCCATTTAAAAATCCGGGAAGCAGATTGTCCTCAAGTGGTTTCTGATATTGTTATGAAGTTAATGGCGAAAACCGCTGAGGAGAGATATCAAAGTGCTTGGGGTATTAAAGCTGATTTAGCAAAATGTCTGGAGCAACTGGAGTTTTATGGGGAAATATCCGAGTTTACCCTTGGTAGTCAAGATATTTCCGATAAGTTCCAAATTCCTCAAAAACTTTATGGTAGGGAGAAGGAAATTGAAAACCTGCTAGCAGCCTTTGAGAGAGTCAATAGTAATTGTTTGGGAGGCCATAACCAAGGACAAAAAACAAAAAACAAAAAACAAAACCAACTGATGTTGGTAGCAGGCTATGCTGGTATCGGTAAATCGGCATTAGTAGCGGAAATCTATAAACCAATTACCAAACAACAAGGTTATTTTATTTCTGGTAAATGTGACAGACTACAACGCAATAGACCCTACAGTGCTATTGTTAATGCTTTTTCAAAATTGGTGCAGCAACTGTTAACGGAAAGTGAGTTTGAACTTAACCAATGGCGAACCAAACTACAGTCAGCTTTTGGCTCCAATGGTCAAGTGATTATTGATGTGATTCCAGAGCTAGAGCTGATAATTGGTCAACAGCCAGCTGTAACTGAGTTGGGAGCAACTGAGTCGCAAAATCGCTTTAATCTAGTCTTTCAAAACTTAATCAAAGTGTTTGCTCAATCAGAGCATCCCTTAGTAATTTTTTTGGATGATTTACAGTGGGCAGATACTGCAACGCTGAAATTGGTGAAACTATTGATGACGGCAACGGATTATCAGTATCAAAATACTGCTTCTGTTACTATCTCTCCTGTCCCTGAGGATAAAGGAGGGCTGTTTTTAATTGGGTCTTATCGAGATAATGAAGTCAATGAGACTCATCCCTTGATGCTCATAGTGGATGAAATTAGACAATCTGGAGCAATTGTCCATCAGCTATCTCTTTGCCCTTTAGAGTCAACTCACGTCAACCAACTGATTTGCGACACCCTAAAATGTACGGCGGAAAGAGCCACACTTTTGGCAGAATTAGTGCTGTCTAAAACTGGAGGCAATCCCTTTTTTATCAATGAGTTTTTGCAATCTCTTTATACGGAAGGATTAATCAAGTTTAATGTCCACAGTTTCAGCTGGCAGTGGGATTTGCAACAAATTCTGTTGAGGAATTTTACTGATAATGTCATCGAACTGATGGCTCTCAAGATTCAAAAGTTGCCGACTACCACCCAACAGGTACTGCAAAGAGCCGCCTGTATTGGTAATCAATTTGAGCTCTCTACTTTATCCCTGGTTGCTGCTCAACCTCAAAGAGTAGTTGCTGACTTACTATGGGAAGCAGTAGCAGAAGGTTTAGTCATACCTCTAGGTGATACCTACAAGCTCATTGAACTGGATTTCATTAGTGAGTCATCAACAGACCCGGAGAAGCGGGGATGCGGAGACGCGGGGACGGGAAATTCTACCCCATATTTCCTTCATCCCACAGACAATCAACAACAAACAACCAATAATCTAGATTTCCCGGCAACTGCTTGTCGGGACAAACCAATAACCATTGAATATAAATTTACCCATGATCGAATTCGACAAGCAGCACATTCCCTAATTCCTGAAGAGGATAAACCAGCAGTACACTTACAAGTAGGGCAATTACTACTAGCTCATACAACGAATAACCAACAAGAACAAAAAATCTTTGATATTGTTAACCAGTTGAATCTGGGAAGTCCCTTAATTAAGGGTAGAAGCAGATTGACAGTTAAACAGGTAATCAAAAGAGATGAGTTAGCTCAATTAAATTTACTAGCTGGCAAGAAAGCAAAAGCATCAGCAGCCTATAAACCAGCTCTCCAATACTTGCAGTTTGGCATAGGATTACTTGATGAAGGAGGATGGGGAGATGCAGAGACGCGGAGACGCGGGGACGCGGAGACGCGGAGAATGGAAACCCCACCTCATATTTTGCTCACCCGGGGAGATAAGGGAGATAAAACTCCCAATTTAGTTCAAGATTCAACAACTTCCTCAGCTTCCTCAGCTCCCTCAGCTTCCTCAGCTCCCTCAGCTCCCCATCTCCCCATCTCCCCATCCCCCGACCATTGGCAGAGATATTACGACTTAACCTTAGCGCTGTTTGTGGAGGCAGCGGAGGTAGCTTACCTCACTGGTGACTTTAAGCAGCAGGATAAGTTGACTGCGGTTGTACTGCAACAAGCCAACCACCTGTTGGACAAAGTGAAAGTCTATGAGGTAAAGATTCAAGCCTATATTGCCCAGAATCAGCTCACTGAAGCGATGAAGACGGCGCTAGCAGTACTCCAGCTTTTAGGGGTGAAGTTTCCCACACAGCCAAGTCAATGGGATATTTGGCGGGGTTTGCTGACAACCAAATTAGCTTTAGCAGGCAAAAGGATTGAAGATTTAGTTAACTTACCTCCCATGAGGCAGCCTGACAAGTTAGCAGCAATGCGCATTCTCTCTAGTGTAATGTCTGCTGCTTATTTTGCGATGCCGGAACTGATGCCGTTGATTGTGTTTAAGCAGGTAAATTTATCGGTTAAATATGGAAATGCAGCCCTGTCTGCCTCTGCTTATAGCAGTTATGGGTTAATTCTTTGTGATTTTTGTGGTGATATTAATACTGGCTATCGATTTGGTCAATTGGCTTTAAGTCTATTGTCCCAAGTTAATGCTAAAAATGCTGTTAACCTTGCTACTTCCACTAAAGCCAAAACCTGGGCAAATGTTCACTTCTTTGTCAAGCCTTGGAAAGATCATTTAAACTCCACTTTGCAACCTTTGCTAGAGGCTTATGCAGAGGGATTGGAAACCGGGGATTTACAGGCAGCAGGTTATGCCGCTCACAATTATTGTATACATTCCTACTTCAGCGGCAAGGAGCTCAGTAAACTGCAAGCAGAAATGGCGACTTACAGTGAGGTTCTCACTCAATTGAAGCAAGAAAGAACCTTGCAGATGAATAAACTATATCGACAGGTACTCTTAAATTTACAGGAGCAAAGATCTCCTCAGGGGCAAAATCATCAGCTTCGGGATTACCAACAATGCTACAGTGAGCAAGATCACCGGTGTTACTTAAATGGTGAGCTGTACGAAGAGTCGCAGATGCTAGGGCAGCATCGAGACGCCAATGATCTAACTGCTATTTGTGTTTTGTATTTCAACAAACTGATTCTCTCCTATCTATTTGGTTTTTACCAGCAGTCAGTAGCAAATGCCGCCATTGCCCAGCAGCATTTAGAGGGATTGCGAGGAAGCATTATTATTCCTCTGTTCCATTTCTACGATTCTCTCGCACGATTGGCAATGTATGGAGAAAGTCCCCAGTCAATTTCTCTGAAACCGATCCTTAAGCAAGTGGCTGTTAACCAGAAAAAGTTGAAAAAATGGGCAGATTATGCTCCAATGAATCATTTGCATAAATTTTATTTAGTTGAGGCCGAGCGATACCGAATTCTCGGTAGAGTTAATCAAGCAGCAGAGCTTTACGATCGCGTGATTGCCTTAGCTAAAGAACATGAATATCTTCAGGAAGAAGCTCTCGGCAATGAGCTAGCGGGGAAATTTTACCTAGCTCAAGGTAAAACTACTATTGCCAGAGCCTATATGCTCGAAGCTCATTATGCTTACCTCAAATGGGGAGCTATGGCTAAAATTAAGGATTTAGAGGAGCGATATCTCCAGTTAGTGGCTCCTACCAAAATCCAAATTAAAGATCGAGGCTTAGTTAAGACTACCACTACTAGTAGCACTAGCAGTAGTTGTACGGAAACCCTCGATTTAGCTACGGTAATACAAGCTTACCAAGCGATTTCTGGTGAAATTATCCTAGATAATTTATTGGCAAAGTTGATGAAGAGTCTGATCCAAAATGCCGGTGCAGAAAAAGGATTTTTGTTGTTGCCGACTAAAACTAACCAGGAGTCTCAACCTGTAACAATGCTGATTGAGGCAGCAGGAGCAGGGGGTTCTGAACAAGTCAAAGTCTTGCTGTCTCTTCCCCTCAACAACTACCTACCCACATCAATTATTAACTATGTGGTGCGTACTCAGGAAACTGTGGTTTTAAATGATGCCAGCCGTGAAGGTTACTTTACTCAAGATGACTATATACAACAGTATCAGCCCCAGTCGATTCTTTGTTGTCCTCTCATCAATCAAGGTCACTTTAGTGGTATCATCTATTTGGAAAACAATTTAACTACCGGTGCTTTTACTCCTGACCGGTTGGAAGTCATCAAACTACTATCCTCCCAAGCAGCTATCTCCATTGAGAATGCCAAGCTCTACTCAGAGTTAAGAGCAAGAGAGAGTCAATTAACTCAGTTTCTCGAAGCTATCCCAGTGGGGATAGCAGTGCTTGCTGCTGACGGTAAACCCTACTACAGTAATTATCAAGCCAAGCAGTTACTAGGCAAATATCTTTTAGCGACCGCTACCTCTAGTCCAGAAGTTAGCAGTTTAGAGGCAGCCCCAATTTATATTGCTGAAACTAATCAATTGTATCCCCGAGAACAATTGAGTGGTGTGCGAGCCTTGAAAGGGGAAAGTGTGACGATTAATGATTTAGCCATCCATCAAGGAGATAAGGTTATTCCTGTACAAAGTTGGGAAACCCCCATCTTCGATGAACAGGGTAACATTATTTATGCGATCGTTGCCCTAGCTGATATTACAGAAAGAAAACAAGCAGAAGCAGAGCGAATGGTGTTTATGGGAGAACTGGAAACCAAGAATATTGCTCTGCAAGAGATGAACCGCATCAAAGATGAATTTTTCAAAAATACCTCCCATGAACTCCGCACCCCTCTCAACGGCATTATCGGATCGATCCGCCTTATCTTAGACGAGTTCTGTGATGACCGCAATGAAGAAGTTGAATTGCTACAGCAGGCAGATAAATCTGCTATTCATTTACTGGAAATTATTGATCAAATTCTGGAAATAGTCAAATTGAAAGAGGGTAAATTTTCCGTGGAAATCCAGCAAACTAATCTCCACAGCTGTTTAACAGAGGTGATAGATGAAATGCGCAGTCGCATCCAGCAAAAAAATCTCCAACTACAGAGAAATTATGCCCCCCAACCACTATTAGTTCTAGCTGATTTCACTAGTCTCAAACAGGTGCTGTTCAATATTATCGAAAATGCAGTCAAATTTACTGATAATGGCAGTATTACCGTTACCACTAAGATCCAATCAACGATAGAAGGAGAGATTCCCGAAGAGATACGGATGGCAGTTGTAGAAATCCAAGATACAGGAATTGGTATTGAACCGAGCCAACAAAACAAACTCTTTCAACCGTTTATCATGCTGGATGGCTCTACTACTCGCTCCCAAGGAGGAATTGGTTTAGGATTAGTGATCGCACAAAAATTTATCGAACTGATGGGGGGTCGTATCACCATCGAAAGTGGGGGGAAAAACCAAGGTACTACCGTTGCGATCGCTTTGCCCCTTGGATAATGAATAATTAATAATGAATAATTAATAATTCAAGAGTTTATGAAGGATTGACAGGTGAAATTGGTTGATTAAGTAAATGAGATTCTTCGGTTGTTTCTTGTTCAACATCGTCTAAATAAGCTTTAACTGAACAAGCTAAAGCCTTGGCTAAGATAGGAGGAACCGCATTCCCAATTTGATTACATTGACTCTCTTCACTCCCCTGAAATTCAAACCAATCGGGAAAGCTTTGAAGACGAGCACCTTCTCGGACAGTTAACCGTCTTCTACGCCCATCAGGCAATCTAATACGTAGCATATCTCCTGTCGGAGCACTAAGGTTACGACAAGTGACGGTTCTAGAAGGTACATCCAAATGTAAATCTCTAGATTTGCGCCAAGAGGAACTTAATCGGTTGGTTAACAAGCTTGTTCAGCTCTAGTAGTAGACATCTCCAAAAACTCAATATTGACCTACGTCCCATAAGGGTTTCAGGTTCTTTTCTGGAGATGTCTAGTGGAAAATTTTAGCACTGGAAACCGAGGTAATCATGCCAGAAACAATTCAATTCTTCTTAGATCGAATCAAAGAGGCTGCTGATGTTCTTAGAGAGTCAACTGCGATTGACCTAATTGAAGATGTCAAAAGTCGAACCAGTACATCTAAGCTACAAATCCTCATTGTTGGTTCTACGGGCTCAGGACGGTTTTCAGTTGCCAATTGTATCTTAGAACAACCAGATTTACTACGGACATCACCCATAGCTAAGGCAGCAATTGGGGTGGACATTAATTATGGAGAAACAGTAACCGTTGAAGTCTCTGCCAAAAAGGGCATCAGAGAAGCCATATCAATAGAAAAACTGAAAACTTTCCTAACCAATCCAGACACGGAGGCAAGTAAGTACCGAGGGATTGAGGTGATGACAAATTGTGACCTGCTAAAAACTTGCCAACTCAGGATTGAAAGCATTAATGCCAAACGGTCTGATGCTGAGTGGAAAGAAGTTCTGGCTGGAACTGACTATGCGATTCTGGTTCTCAATGCAGTAGCTTTGTTATCTGAGCAAGAAGTAAAGTTTATCAAAGATACTTTGCAACCAAATTTTGGTTTAGAAAGAATTGCCATTCTGCTCAATCAAATAGATCGTGTTCCAGAAGATGAGCGATTGTCAGTTTCCGAACAGGTTCGGACATTTCTTTGGTCACTTGAGAACCAGCCTCCTCTAATCGAATTTTCTGCCACCCAAGCTAGCAAAGCTATTAATTCTGGAAGTGTAACTGACAACAGCGGTTATGCAGCACTGAGTCATCTAGTAAAAATCGACTTGGTTGAACGACACAGTCTCCTAAAATCAGCTGCCATGCGTCAAGCAGCAGAAATTTGTTTAACAGAGGTAGAGGAAGAAGCCGCTCGCCAGAATGCTCTAATTGCTACAAGTGAGACCGAACTACAGGAACTGTTAGCTCAAATCAACTCACAAAGTCAATGGCTCGAAAGCCGCATCCAGAGAGCACAACAAAAAATAGAAATTTTCATTAATACCCTAATTAAAGATGAATTTATAGTAGAAATAGAGGGATTTAGCCTTGCTCTTAGACAGCAACTTCCCGATGAGGTGATGCCCATAAAGGATATTACCCAACTTAAAAGACATTTACCTGGCTATCTCGTGGCTGTGTGGGAAGAATTTTTGAAATACAAAGTTGACGTGATTAAAACTAAGCTAATTCAACAAACGGAACAAATCAGTCAGACCTTCGAGAATGATCTTAAACAACTGCTGGGGGATAAGGTCACAAATTTACAAACTTTGGTCAATAGTTTTGATTCTACTTCTACCAGTTTGAAGAATTTTCTTCCTCCTAAAAGTAGCAAAACGCTGGTGCGTCCTGCATTAACAATTTTACAGCTAGGTGGACTAATAATGATTGTCGTCGCTGCTTTCAATCCTCCAGCTAATATTCTACTTGCCTATGGAGGTGCTGCAATTGGCTCTGGAGAGCTCCTTCGTAAGTTGCGCCATAGGGAGATAGGTGAGGCTGATCGGCAAGCAATACTTTCATCAGCGATTGAAGAGATCCAAAACAAGGGAAAACAAATTAAGCAACAAGTTGAATGTCAGTTCGACGAACTCACTGAAAAAATGAAGCAAGCTACTGCTGATTTGTATAAAGAGCAAATCGATAGAATTCGCAGCACTTTGCAAGATGACATAGCATATCATCGGGAGTTAGTAACAAAAAAGGAAGAGATAGATAAATTAGTTAGCGTAACTCTTCCAGAATTAAAACAGATTGTTGAACAACTAGGATAGTGGAGGATTAAAAAATGAATAACACTAATGACACTGGCTTTGGGATTATTAGGCACAAGAGCGATACTATTGCATCTATTCTCGAAGATTGTTCTCGATTGATAGGTGATCAAAGAGATGGTTCTATCACTTTATGTAATGAGAATATAATCGACTGCCCTGGATTAAATCTTAATCTCCAATCTCAACAGTTAGAAAAACTTGCTAATAAAATTAGAAAAGGTATTTTTAGTGTAATTGTAGCTGGGGACTTCAAAAATGGAAAAAGCACCTTACTAAATGCAATGTTAGGTCATAATATTCTTATCGCAAGGAGTCTGCCAGCTACAGCTATTATTACTATTCTTGTTTATGGAGAGAACAATGAAAAGGTTCCTAAGGAAGTTGCTGTATATAAAAAAGGAGTAAAAAATCCCATTATTGTACCTTGGAATGAGTTCAAGGAAGAATACAAATTAACGACTCAAGATAGAGAAACACTATCTCGAAAAAAATTTTTAGATAGGTTTGAAGACATTGAATACGCCAAAATAGAGTGTTCATTTCGCTTATTAGAATATGGCGTACAACTCATCGATTCCCCTGGTTTAGGCGAAAGTATGAGTCGCACCAGACTCTCGACCGAATTTTTACAGCAGTCCCAGGCAGTTATCTTTTTATTAAACGCCACAAAACTGTTGGCCGATAGGGAAAGAGATTTCATAGAAAAGCGGTTAGGTTCAGGTCGCCTCAACCATGTCTTCTTTGTTATCAATTGGATCAATCTAGTTGAGGATGAGGAAGAAGTTGAAGACTTAAAAAAGTGGGTTCGTGATTATCTTGAACCTTACTTTCTTGATAACAATGGAAAGTTTGATGAAGCATTTTACAACCACAGAGTTCTCTACATTAATGCTAAGGGAGCTTTAGAAGCAAGAATAGCAGAACCAGAAGATACTGAAAAACTTGAAGCTTCAGGAGTTCTAGATTTAGAGAGAGAGCTTGAGCAATTCTTAACAAGTGATGTAAAAAAGATCGCAGCTCTTGAAACAGCCTTAACGGTACTTGAGAGTCAGTTGGTGCAAGCACATCAAAAGATTAATGAAGATAAAGCAAAACTAGGTCAAACAATAGAGAAACTCAAGAGAAATCAAGAGCGAGCTAGAGAGGAATTAAAATCTCTAGAAACAGACAAGCGAGAAATTGAAACCATAATCTTGGGGTTTGGAGAAATCATCAGTGGAAAAGTATTTTCCTCTCTTCTGCAATATACCAATGAGTTTAAGAATACTTGGTTAGATACCAAAGGCAAGAAAGGTGATGCAACAACATTGATAAAACTGGATTTTGGAATTGGTGATATTCTCAAGTCTGCTTTGCGCGACAAAGATAAAGAGAAGATAAGAAATATTCTGGGTGAGCAAATTCAATCCTATCTAAACACAAAGTATGAAGAGTGGGCTTATCAGCTTCCTACGATTATCGGAGATGATCTCAACAGAATGTTTGACGCAGTTCAGAGCAGAATTGAAGACTTTGAACTAAAGCTGATTCAAATCGATAAGCTCTTCTCCACTGGAGACTTTGGAATCGAACTAGAGACAGAAAAGGCCATAGCTAAAAAATCCACGATGGCTTTCTTTCATGCTGTTATGCTAGATCCTGGATCGACAGCCTGTGCTTTTATGGGAGAGGGTAAATGGAGTGAATTCTTTACTCGTGCGCTTGTGCAAGGATTGATTTTCGGTGGGATTCTTGTGATTTTTGAAATGCTTTTTCCTTCGGTGGGAATAGTAGCTGGGATTGTTGCTGAACTACTACAAGTTAAATGGGGTGAAGAGGAATTTAAGAAAAGCTTACTCCAGAAACTTGGAAAAAAGCTGCATAAAAAGCTACAAGAAGAAATGCCTACAAAATACGACAAGGTTAGTGAAGAAGTTAAGCAACAATTTAGCCAGGTAGCGCAAGAGCTAACCAAAGGACTGCAAGCTCAGATAGATCAGCAGCAAGCACTATATGACGATATCATCGCTCGATACAGTAAAGGAAATTTTTCTGCACAGAAGGAGAGGGAACGTCTTGATGCAATTTGTGACCAACTGATTGACCTCTACAATATGGCTGGTAAGGCTCTTGGAAAAAGTTCTGAGGAACTTAACCTTCTTTTATCACTCTCTCCAGAAGATAAACTCTAAGCCTTGCTATACAAGCTTTTCGCTTCAATTGCCTATGATTTTGAGTTTTTTAGAAGTCCTAGGAAAGATGGGGATCTTGACTAATTCAACGTTTCTGGAGATATGTTCATCTGCTCTGAAGAGAAATTGTTCCTCAATTCTCCTTGAAAATGCGCCAGATGATGTTAAACTCAGGTCTTGCACCAGTACATAAATACTGAATGCCTTAACTGATAACAATCAATTTCAGTACTGAAACCGTCAAATCTTATCACTTTTCCCTGGTCGCTACCTTCATCGGTAGATTTTCGACTTGGTGCAAGATCTCAGCACCCCACGGACGCGAACGCATTCGCAATAGATGAGACTAACTCATTTTACTGGAAAATCTAAAATTCTTGCTGGGTAATGGTTTCCTAGTGTGTTAGTTAAGAGCCCCCCAACTGGCAGCACGCTGCCCTCTACGCATGAAAGAAACACTACCTCCTACCTTAGAACCTCAGAGCCTTGTAACCTTCTTTCCTTCTGCCTTCTGCCCTCTGCCTTCTGCCTTGTTTCTTGAAAGTAAAGCCTTACTACAGTAGTTTAGTCAATTGGTGTAAAGAATTTCAAAGCACAATCAAAAATATTAAAAAGGAGATTGTAGTATGAGCTGGGAATCAGAGTTTGCCTCTCAGTGGCAAAAATTTATGACTATTGTGGAGTCGCGAATTTGTCAAGAGATAGATAGAAATCAAAAGTTAGATTCAGAATTTATTAACTATATCATTCGGTCAGAAGCAGATAAATGGTCAATTAGCACTCACTATAATGGTGCATGGTTACGAAATTTGAAGCGGAAGTATCCATCATTGGGTGAAGAGTTTAAAGCTGCACTTGAGGAACTGCGTTTAGACAAGAACCTATCTTTTAATCTTGGCTTGCCTGCGTTACGTCTCTCTGAGGTTATAGTCATTGTCTGTGCAATCGGTATCATTCTGATTCTAGCATGGTTAGGAGAACCCGTTTTGAGGCAAATAGTTGTAACAGTCGTTGTTGCGCTCGTCGCGTTTCCTATCTTCTTTAACTTACGGGCTAACCAAAAGGAAAAGGCAGTAAACAGTTTGGTAGAAAAGATACAAAAGGAGTTGGAACCAACTGGGCAGAAGCTAAAAAACATTGCAGTAAGAACGGATGATATCAAATCCGGATAATTGCCCAGACTTAAGGCTTGTTGAATAAGTTTCAAAGCCATACCTGATAATAATTTTAATCATTATTCTTTCCTCCTGGCTTCTGGCTCCTGACTTCTTTTTTACACCATTCAACATTCACATCCCATCCAGAAACGCTATAGTAGCGAAAAGCGATCGCACTTTTGGCCTAGCGAACAACAGGTGTCATTGGTTATTAAGATTCCAGATTAGAAATTGGAAAGCTCAATTCCCTCTCGATCAAAAGAAAGCTTTAACAGCTTACGTAAAACCCGTTGTACATGAAGGTGTTTTCCCGGCTTGACTTTGGTTAAAGTAAGAAGGGACAGTTTCTGTTTTCCAAAATTTTCCAATCCTTCCACTTTTGTAGGTTCTAGGACATCTGGCTCGCTCGCATTTAACTGTTCCCCTACTTCCTTGATTATCTGGCACAAATGCTCAAAGTTACATTGATAAGACACGGAAATTTCCACTGTTGCATAAATATAGTCTTTGGAGTAGTTGACAATTGAACCAATTTCTCCGTTGCTAATAATCTGTAATTGACCGCTAGGATGTCTGATACGGGTTGTTCTGAGTTCAATCGCTTCCACAATTCCTTCAACAGTCCTCTCTTCTTCTCTCCCAGCCTCAATGTAATCCCCTACCAAATAATAGTTTTCAAACAGGATAAAAAATCCGCAAACAATATCATTGATTAGGGCTTGTGCTCCCAAACCAAGAGCTAATCCCAGAATACCTGCCCCCGCTAAAATTGGTCCAGGGTCGATGTTGAGTAACTTGAGGATAGAAATCGCAGCGCAAAAGTAGACTAAGTACTTCAATAAACTCTTAGCTAAGGGGATGAGGGTATGTCGTCTTTTTTTCTGTTCTTCTGTCAGATTTTTCGGTTTCAAAACCAACTCTTCGATGAAGAAGTAGGAACCTTGGATTAACGCCTGGCTAATGAAGATGACAACAATTACTTCGGTAATTATATTAGTGTAAGTAGTGAGCCAAGAGATAAACTCTATTTCTTCAAATACCAGGGTTGCTATCGAAACATAAATAATGTATTGTAGAAATTTTTGTAATAGAAAAATTAAATCACGGAAACGCTCATAGAGCCTTAAAGGATGTCGAGGCTCAGAGTATTGAGTACTGAAATGATCCAAGGTATCAATGCCAATCGAAATGGCTTTAATAACCAAGAAACCCATGGTAATAGCCAGATAGATTTTTAAAGGAATATATAAATAATTTTGAACAATATCTGGGATTGGGAAAAATTGAATTAATAGGAGTCCGGCAATAATCCAGATAATAGTATTAAAGTTATTTTTTAAATATTCAAAAAAAGCAGCAATGCTCTCATCGTTAGCTTCAATATCATCATAATTTTGAGCGCGTATACTAAGTTGATCAATGAATCGATTAAGCCTCGGTAGACTGAGCTTAACCAAAAGCACAATCATCACGCTTTTTAGAGTAGAAATAGCTAGAGTTGACCAAAATTGCGGTGGAATTCTCTGAAGTAAATTCAATTGAAATTGTCGAACACTTCTTCCCTGATAAATGATGAAGCCGTTAACCCCAATCGTGACCAGGCACAACAAAGCACCACTCAACGTCACAATTTTTTGGATAGTTTTATGCTGTCTGGTAAAGGGCTGAGTATATTCGGTGAACTTACCCAGCGTAGTCAACTTATTAACAATAATTCCTATAATCCAATTAAGTAGTATAGTTACAGCAATTAGTATGCAAAGTTCAGCAATAATAATGACAATATCCATTTTTCTGTTTATATACAGTAGTACGGGATAGATTAACTTTATGTCTATACAGAATAGCTTGAGGCAAATTTGTCTGAACCGTTTGTAACAATTCTGTAAACTGTGTTACTTTTATAGCAAAAAGCAGAGGGCTCCAGGGAAGAAGGCAAAAGATTGACAGCTAAAGGTTTGCTGCATTTGGCATTGTCCTCACCGCCTTGGCAATTGCTATATAAAGATGGGGAAGAATGCGATCGCTAGTAAAAATCCTCTGAACACGGATTTTCCATTCCCAATTCCCAATTCCCAATTCCCAATTCCCAATTCCCAATTCCCAATTCCCAATTCCCAATTCCCAATTCCCAATTCTAATCCCTACTAAAAACTAATGACCAAGGAATAGTTGTTTCTTGAGCCAGCTGGTGAGAGACTTTGTATGCACCATAGCGGTTGAGGTGACTGGGGTCAGAAAAGTTTTCAGGTTGAGTAAGTAACAATTTGGTGAAATCTAGGAAGATCAATTCTCTTTCTACACTCAAACCGCGTAGATACTGCTGAAATTCGGCTTCGTATTTTGTACGTACTGGATCTAAGTATTCTGTGGTTAGAGGTAAATCCACAAAAACGATGCCAATATTATTTTTCTGAGTAAATTGTAGCAGTGATTCCAGAGCTATATCTTGCTTGCCACTTAGTTGAAAAGATTCGTAGTCTCGATCATAAGCACCAATAACTTTGGGATGTTCTTGATAATAGATAGCCGGATCAAAGCGCACTGATAGGGGAAGGAAACCATCTAAGTCGATGAACTCCTCAGCAGAAGCTACTTTCTCGAAATCTTGAAAGGTATCCCTGGGAGAAGGAGTATGTAGTTCGAGGAAGGATGTAAATCCGACAAACTGCTCTCGTGCCCAAGATTTTAGCAAGTCTCGCTGAGGGTAAGTTGCGGAAACTGCTGCACCTTGTTGATTAAGTAAGGTATCAATTTCTTGATAAGTCCTACTCAAAGCTGCCACAATTTCAGCGGCCTGGTTCTGTTCTTGACTGGGTGAGTGATTCAGGTTAGGAAAAGTTCCCTCTGCTAGATGCTGGTAGCCAACGGAGGTAGCGATCGCATTATAAGTTTTATCTACTCGACCACTGTTAAATGCCCTGGCACCATCAGCCCAAATAATCAATTTGGGCAGCTGCTCTGGAGTTAATAGACGACGAGTCATTAAGTCTACTACCTGAGCTGTCGCACCGTTAATGCCGAAGTTAAATACTTCAATGTCGTTTGGATAACCTTGAGCTGCTAGGGCATCTTCCAAGGCTTGAGGATCTACGCCCCGGAGTGCCCTAGAGCTGCCCACAATGAGGATATCCGGGGGACTACCTTTCAGCAGTCGCTGTTGATAAAGAGCTAGTTTTTGATCTAAAAGGGGATTGTTTAAAGAGGGATTAGGAGAGCGTGCTGTGGCTAACATTGCCGCTGTCGCTGCACTGGATTTCTCTGGAGTTCGAGAATTATCGCTCTCAGGATCATCTGCATAGTTAACGATTACCTTCTTCTCCCCTTTGGTGGTAAACCCATAATCATTGAACTCGTCAGTGTCCAGATTGCTGTTTTTTTGCAAAGACATTTGGGGGAGAAGTACTGGATTTGTTTCAGTCCCTGGCTGCTGTAACCCTTGCAATAATTTAGTTTGAGAGCGCAGCTGTTGACCAATCAACCAATCAGCTTGTATGGTTACCAATAATCCCAGAGTCCCCCAAACGAGGGCTACTTTCCTGCCTAGGGCATAGGAGAACCGCTCTGTAGGAGTTGATTTAACTGAGTTTACCTGACCCTGATGACTCTTGGGGAAAAGTTTACCCAACCTACTCCTAGAGCTTTGATTAACTTTTGCCAGCTCTTGATTCTCTTCTAAAGGTACAAACAATTGAGAAGAGCATAACCCAAGCTTGATTTTCTCAACTGTTCCTTGAACAATTTGCTCGAAGAAATAAGTAGAATTAGGAACCGCTATGCTGAGCTCATTAGTCTTAATTGCTTCAGTGGGAGCCACTAGTTCATGTAAGTAGGCATCTGAAGGTGCAAACTCTGGAGCTGTTTCTGGTACTTGGCGGGAGCGATGGACAAAATTCACCCCGTGGTTCCAGGAAGGAGAGGTAGCACCAGCACGGCGCATTGCTAATGGCTAATTGCTAATTTCTAATGGCTAATGGCTAATTGCTAATTGCTAATGGCTAATGGCTAATGGCTAATGGCTAATTGCTAATTGCTAATTGCTAATGGCTAATGGCTAATGGCTAATGGCTAATTGCTAATTGCTAATGGCTAATTGCTAATTGGTAGTAGCGGAAAGGAATACAACAACAATCAACAGTCAACAAACAACCAACAACAAACAACAAATGCTAGACTTTGACGTTTTACAGGGAGAGATCATTCCCCTAGAGTCTGAATACTATACTCAGGCAATAGAAATTAGCGATCGCGTAGCTGAACCGGAAAGACAGTGGCAGGCTTATCTTAATATACTGGCTCTCCGGAGTTTTACCGAATGGCTGGCAGCAAGGGCAGGAAATATAAGGGTTAATCAAGCTGTTTGTTCAGCTCTGCATCCTGAATTAGCCCAGATGCCGGATCTGGTTTATCCGCTAAAAGTTGGTGAATTTCAGGTGTGTTTGATTGCCAAGGAAAGTTTGATTGATCATCTCGTCAGAATTCCGAAGGAGATGATTGAATTACCAGAATTTGCTGCCCATTTTTATGTTATTATGGAAGTTTTGGAGGAAGAAGAACAAGCCAGTATCCGTGGTTTTCTGCATTATAACCAACTTCCCAAAGTTCAGGAACTAACTAGATTAGCAGCAGCACCAGAAACTGGGATTTACGAGCTACCCCTAAATCTATTTGATACAAATGCCAATAATTTGTTACTAAATTTGTCTTTATCAGAACCAGCGGCTTTAAAAATAAGGCAGAAGGCAGAAGGCAGAAGGCAGAAGGAGCAAGAAATTACCATACAAAGCGAAAGACTTATTCAACAAGCTGTAAATGTTGGTATTTGGTTAAGAGAGGAAATTGATGAGTTAGCGAGGAGTTTAGGGTGGGGAATGCCTGGAATCTTTACTCCTGCTGTTGCCTCTGGATGGCGTTCTACTGAAAATTTTGCTGATGCGATCGCGATATTAATTGACCAAGGTTTAAATATTCCTCCAGAAGCTCGTGGTTCTTATCAAAGAATATTTGTTGATGAGACTCCTTTACAACTTTTTGCTGGGGTTTGGCGGTTAATGGCAGAAGAAGCTAAGGCAGAATGGTCATTACTGTTAATTTTAGGTACAGAGTCTGGTGGCTTTTTACCCCAAGGTATTAAGTTACAAGTTAGGGATCAAACCCAGATTATCTCTGAGCAAGTGCTGGAAGTCGATAACTTTTATTTAGGCAGTCATGTAGTGGGGAATTTAGATGAGCAGTTTTCTGTCACTATTACTCTCAATGGTAAGGAGTTGAAGTTGCCTCCTTTTGTCTTTTCTCTCAATTGGTAATTCTCAATTACGCCGATTGTGGATTCATCCCCCTAAATCCCCCTTTGTAAGGGGGACTTTGAGAGCAATTAGCAATTAGCCATTAGCAATTAGCCATTAGCAATTAGCAATTAGCAATTAGCAATTAACCATTAGCAATTAACCATTAGCAATTAACCATTAGCAATTATCCATTATCCATTAGCAATTATCCATTATCCATTATCCATTATCCATTATCCATTATTAATTATGTTTAATCTCAATATTTGGCGTCATGATACGGATTGTACAGTGCAACTTGCTTGGGGTGAGCGGCAACAACTGTCGGCAAGTCTTAAATATCCTGCTAAATTGATCCAGTCTTATCAAAGTTGGCAACAGTGTTACCGAAGAGCCTATCCTGTTTTGACGCGGGGAAGAGGAGAGAATTTTAGCTTTACTCCTTCCCAATTGGATTGGAAACACCAAACAGAGAAAGCGGAAAAAGTATTGCTTGATGATTTTGATAGGTGGTTGGGAGGTGCAGAATTACTGGCTATGCGACAGAAGATTCAGCAGGAGGCACAAAGGAGTAATTCTTCGGTTGAGTTGTTGGTGGCTTGTGACAGTATGGATTTAGTCAGACTTCCTTGGGAGGCGTGGCAACTAGTGGCAAACCTGCGTATTTCCCGCACTCTTCTAGATGCTGGGGAAGAGTCAGTCTTAGTTGAGCCGAAGCTGAGAAAGGGAGCACCTCGTATTTTGGTAATCTTAGGTAATAGTTCTGAATTGAATCTGCAAGAAGATCGTAAAATACTACGAGTTCTCAAGAAAGTTGCTCAAGTTGAATGTATCCAATTTGAAGGAAGGCAGAAGGCAGAAGGCAGAAGGCAGAAGGATAAAGAACCTGACTCTCCTACTACCTACCACCTACCACCTACCACCTGCCACCTAATTACAGAGTTTCGTCAGCAAATCAATAATGCGATCGCGGATGAGCGGGGTTGGGATATGCTTATTTTTGCTGGCCATAGTCAGGAGATGAAGCTGACGGGTGGTACAATTGAACTTGCGCCTCAGGTATTTCTCTCCATAAGTGAGATTGAGTCAGCATTACTTCAAGCTAAGGAACGGGGATTGCAGGTAGCGATTTTCAACTCCTGTAGTGGACTTAGTATTGCCGAATCCTTGATTAAATTAGGATTTCCCCAAGTTTTAGTGATGCGGGAGGCGATTCACGATGGGGTGGCGCAGGTTTTTCTCAAGCAGTTGTGCCAAAGTTTGGTAGCTTATCGAGATTTGCAACAAGCAATGTTCGATGCTTGTCGATATTGTGAGTCGGAGAAGCTGAGTTATCCTAGTGCTTATTTAATTCCTTCCCTATTTCGTCATCCTGGGTTCCAAAAAGAATTATTTCAGTTTGAGCGCTCTTATTGGAAGCGGTGGTGGCGAGATTGGCAACCATCCCGTAGAGAAGCGATCGCTTTTGGTGCTACTGTATTTGTTAGCTTGGTATTTCCCGTTCAAGAATTGTTGTTTGAGCTGCGCACTTTTACCCAAGCTTTCTATCGCGATTTTACTTATCAGTTACCCAGTAATCCCCAACCGCCAGTACTATTGGTTTCCGTTGATCAAGAATCCTTGAATCAGGCAAAGGAAACCATTGAAGAGTTTGAGACTCAGCCAATTGATCGGTCATACTTAGGGCAGTTAGTCAATCGTCTCGGGGAGTTAAAGGTTAAGACTGCTGGTATTGACTATATCTTAGATGAACCCAAATCAGAAGAGAAACAAGAATCCCTGAGGAAAGCGATTCATTCTACTGTAGCAGAAGTGGGAACTTGGTTAGTATTTGCAGTTAATCACAGGAAGCAGTTGGAAGTTTTACCTCAGATTGCTCAGATGAGTTGGAGTTTTGGGGGAGATACCGAATTTTTCTCTTGGAATGTGCAATTCCCTGAAGATGCTACCTGCAATCAGAAATGTCCTTTTGCCTACTCCCTTGCCTTGGCTTATACCCTCAACCGAGGGGAGAATTTACCCAGTCAGCTTCAACCTCGGCTGGAAAATAAAGGTGAGTTTCAGCAGGAAGTTAGTGCTTATCTTCAGGAGGAAGAGCAACTGATTGCTTCTTTAGCCAAGCAAGTAAATTCTCCTTTAGGATTACGTTCGATAATCGATTTTTCCCTGCCTCGTCAACAAATTTATCAGCAAGTACCTGCCAAGGATTTTTTCACAGGTACTTTTCCCCAGATTCAGGAGCAAGTAGTGATTATTGCCGCTGGGGGATATGACAAAGCGGAGGATACTTTCTCAATGCCTTTAGCTTTGAGGTATTGGTGTCAGGTAGAAAATTCCCCTCCTAAATACAATTCCCCTTGTCACGAATTCTTCACCGGAGGTGAGGCTCATGCTTATATGGTGCATCATCTATTATCCCAGCATCAAGTTAGAGCAATTCCCCATTGGTGGGTAATCGGGATAGCAGCATTATGGGGAAAAGGAGTAACCTTACTGTTACTTCAGCAGCCGCAACAGCAGCGCCGTCAATGGGGAAAAGGGTTAGTTATGGCGACGGCTATCTCCGGAATTGTTAGTTTACAAGTTTATATCTCCAGTTTACTACTCATTCCCTGGTTATTACCATCGGTGGTTTTTATCGTTTATCTGGCACCTGTATTAAGGAAAAAAAATTATGGGTAAAATACTCCAACTCTCATCTATCTTGCTCACTAGCAGGAGAAGGCAGAAGGCAGGAGGCAGGAGGCAGAAGGCTGTAAGGTTTATGGTATTTGTTTTTTGTCTTTTATTAATTGGTGGTTTATTGCCGCCCTTCTCTAGGGAGGTTAATTCCAGTGGTATGATTAGAAGCAGTCAAACTAAGCAAGAAAATCGCTCTGTAATAGACCGCATCTTGGATATCTTTCGTCCTAAGCCTAAAGATGGAAGTACTAGGCAGGATAGTTTTTGTCCCATTTGGCCGAATGGAAATGATCCTTATTTATTAGAAATTTGGAGTAATCCGCCTTTATTTATCTGGCAGGGAACTGTACGAGAGATTGAAGTTCGTTTACCTGGTAGTGAGTCAGTACTATGGCGTTACGAAGTGGGAGACAATCAACAACAACTCCTTTATCAAGGGCCAAAGTTGCAACCTGGTGAGTACGATTACTGGGTAGGGTATGAGGTAACTGAGGGAGGAGAAACTACAACTGATAGCAAAACAATTCCTTTTATTATTAGGGAGGAAGAGGAGACTATTGCTAATGAGTTGATGGCGCTGGAGGAAGAGTTAAAAGCAGCTTCGGTGGAAGAGCGTGCCTTGACAAGAGCACAATATTTTGCCGAGCAAGAATTTTGGTCAGATGCTCTAAGGGAAGTCTTTGGGTTGGCTAATCCTTCGGCAGATTGGCAGAAAGCTTTGGAGGAGATACGTAAAAAGTCTTGTGGTATTAAGAATTAAGAATGTAGAAAACCACAGAGGCACAGAGTTCACAGAGTAAAGAAGAAGAGGAGGATTTTTTATTATTAGTACAAAGGACAAATGACTAATGACTAATGACCCTTGGCTCTAATTTCTTGAATATTTTGCCAAAACTCAGCTCTTGTCACATTTCTCAGAGACTGTTGACGCTCTTGGGTATAATCACCAAAACCCCAGCCCACATCTTGCAGAAAGCGAATGGCATCAACTTGTCCCAATTCCCAATTCCCAATTCCCAATTCCCAATTCCCAATTCCCAATTCCCAATTCCCAATTCCCAATTCCCAATTCCCAATTCCCAATTCATCAATGACTATTCTCAATGCTAAAAACTTAACCTTGGATGAAGTACACCGACTGTTTAACTTTCAGAAACAGTACGATGGCTCGTTCACTTCGTTGTTATCTCTAGAACCGATAACTGAGTTGGAACAGCAGGAAATTATCCAAACTCGCAGTGAGTTGGAAAATCACCTGACTTCAGCTGCTGCCTCGGAAGGTCAGGTAAAATTAGTAGCTGTAGGCCCTCTGTTGAGATTAGCGGGATTTTATCGTTATCCTCTCCAGGTTGTGGTGGAAGAGGGAATTGCTCGCCTTGCGGTTACTGATGAGGATACTACTGTTACAGGAAGGCTGGATATTGTCGCCATTAACAAGGCGCGACTATCTCCGGAGAATGTACCCTTTTGGGTGTTAGTCATCGAATCGAAGAACAGTTCAATTTCTCCTTCAATGGGTTTGCCTCAATTGCTTACCTATGCTTATCGAAGTTTGGAGTATCAAGAGTCAGTTTGGGGATTGGCTACCAATGGGGAGTTGTATCGGTTTGTGTATATCCAAGCCGGTAATCCTCCCACTTATCAGTTGTTGCCGTTTCTCAGTTTAACAGATTCTGAGTCTTCGATTAGGTTGCTGCAAGTACTCAAGGCTATTGTGTTTTTAGAGAACAATTTGTAGAGAACCACAGAGGCACAAAGTTCACAAAGCAAAGAAGAGACAAATAACAAATAACCAACAACAAACAACAAATAACCAATGACCAATGACCAACAAAACCCATTCCCAGGTATGAATCCCTATTTGGAACATCCGGATTTTTGGCCGGAAGTCCATCATTTATTGATTGGTATTCTAGCAGAATCCCTAAATCCCCAATTACTACCAAAGTATCGGGTAGCGATTGAGAAGCGGGTGTATCAGATGAGTGGGGGGGAGGCGTTGCTGGTGGGTATTCCGGATGTGACAGTAGAACTAGGAGTGGGTAATGTCAGTAAGGAGAAGGAGTCGCCGGTAGCTGTAGCTACTCTTCCGACAACACCAAAGACAGTGACGGTGCCGATGCCAGTGGAACTTCGAGAGGGTTATTTGGAAGTTAGGGAAACAGCAACTCAAGCGGTGATTACCGTGATTGAAGTCCTTTCACCCGCCAATAAGCGCTCAAGAAAGGGAAGGGAAACTTATGAAACTAAACGGCAGGCAGTTTTGGGTAGCTGCAGCCATTTTGTGGAGATTGATTTGTTGCGAGGGGGAGAGGCAATGCCAGTGTTAGGGAATAGCAGTACTAGTGATTATCGCATCTTGGTTAGCCGCAGCGAGTCTCGTCCCCGTGCCTCACTGA
>JAAHHL010000010.1 GCA_010672185.1 Caldora sp. SIO3E6
TTGCGCACCGGATGTTGTACAGTTGAAATCTCATCGACCTGAGCAATCAAAGGAAGCGGTTGCAGTCTTATCGGGTACCAGTTTAGCTGGAGTCTTGCGCCATCGTGCTGAACGGATTGTGAATACTCTGGAAAAACCGACAACAATTATAGATGAAATTTTTGGGCCAGACTTCAGCACAGACAAAACCAAGCAAGCTAAAGCCAGTCGTTTAATAGTCCACGAAAAAGTTATCACAAAGGCAACTGACTTAGTACAAAATCGGATTGCCATCGACCGTTTCACCGGTGGTGCATATCACGGAGCCTTATTCAGCGAACAACCGATCTTTGGCGGTACACAAACTATTGTTCCGATTGAACTAGAGTTGCGTAACCCTCAAGAGTATGAAATTGGCTTACTGTTACTTTTGCTGAAAGATTTGTGGACACAAGATTTACCTGTAGGAGGTGGAAGTAGTATTGGCAGAGGCAGATTGCAGGGATTAACAGCAACTCTAACTCGGCAACAACCAGAACAATCAGTACAGAAATGGGTCATCTCGCAAAGCAATGGCAAGCTTGAATTTGTTGAAGGGGATAAGCAAAAATTAGAAAATTTGGTTAGCAGTTTTGTGAAAAAAACAACACCTAACACCTAACACCTAACACCTAACACCTAACACCTATGAGTAAAACTTCAACTGACTTTGATTCCCCTTGGAAAGACACCTTAGAATGGTACTTTGAACCCTTTATCAGTCTGTGCTTTCCTCAGATTCATTCTGCCATAGATTGGTCTCATTCTTGTCAATTCCTCGATAAGGAATTGCAAAAAGTTGTGCGAGATGCTCAAATCGGACGACGGTTCGCCGATAAATTAGTACAAGTCTGGCTCCTGAATGGTCAAGAAACTTGGATTCTGATCCATGTAGAAGTGCAGGGTAAGCGAGAAACTAACTTTGCTCACAGGATGTACACGTACAACCATCGTATTGCTGACCGCTACAACCGCAAAGTTCTCAGTCTAGCAGTTTTGTGTGATGGTAATTCCAGTTGGCGACCCACTAAGTATAGCAGTGAAGTATTCGGCTGTACCATCGAGTTCAAGTTTTTGATGGTAAAACTGTTAGACTACAAGCAGAAATGGGAAGAGCTCGAACAAAGCAATAATCTTTTTGCTACAGTCATTATGGCTCACCTCAAATCCCAAGAAACTCGTAGTAATAAACAGCAACGTCAAGCCTGGAAAATGTCTTTAACCAAAAGATTATATGAGCAGGGTTATCAGCGACAGGATGTACTGAACCTGTTTCATTTTATTGACTGGGTAATGAAGTTGCCAAAAGGATTAGAGCAAGCCTTTATTCAAGAAATAACCGAATACGAAAAGGAGCAAAATATGCGCTATATTACTAGTGTTGAAAGAATAGGCATGGAACGGGGACGACAAGAAGAAGCTCAAAAACTATTGCTGCGATTGTTAGAGCGGCGTTTCAAATTATCTGTACCAACCGAAGTTAAATCTAGTTTACAAAAGCTCAGCATTGAACAACTCGAAGGGTTGATTGATGTGGTATTGACAGTAGACTCTTGGGAGCAACTTTTGGAGAGTTTACCTGAGTAGAAATAATTATTCAATGAAGAGGTTGAAGATGAATAAACCAGAGTGTGATCAGCTAGATTTCAAGGAAGACCCAGACAAATTAAAACCCTGGCTAGAAGCACAAGCAGAAAAATATAAATTACGCTATTTATTAGCTCATGCTGAAGATGGAGTTGTTTGGGGACGCTTCGATGATGGCAAATTGACAACGCCTGATGAGTACGATATACATTTGCCCAAGTTGAGACTACTGACACTACAACAATGCCGCCTCTTTGGGAAAAATGCCGAAGTCATGCTCTGGAAAGTCGGTCAAAATTGGAGAGCCCGTGCAATTAAAGATCAAGCTCTCTCAAAAGAAGATTATTTGTGTGAAAACCAAATTCTCTGGGGAACTAAACCAAAAACAGAACTCAAGAATGGTTTTACTTTAGTCTCAGATGGTTCTCAAGGATTAAGACACGCTGTACCTTTAACTAATATTCCTTTTCAAGGTCAAGATTATCGTCCCTTACGTTTAAAAGTACGTCATTATCTTGATTACGATGAAAGTGGTGTAGCCAGAATCAATCTCAGCCGTTTGGTTAATTTAGATTTCGATTGAGAAGTTTAGATATTGGCTAGTAGTCTCGCTCTCATCGATCTCCTGTATGAGGGTGTTAGTTTTGAACTCAAGTCAGAATAATAGTAGAGATTAAGTTAACTCATTAAAGTATAAGGAGATTGAACGATGAATCCTAAGCATATTGACTCATTACCCAAAAAGCGTCAATCTTTTGCCCCTTACAATTTTATCGATCTTCCTGATGAAGAACAAGTTGTTTTATCTCAGGAACTACCTCAACAAAATATATACTATCCACAGCGACACACAGGCTATATTCAATGTACCTTAGTTACAGAATCTCCTCTTTATATTCGTACTGGGTTACTCCTCAATGATTTTAAAAACTTTGGTAATCGCTCTTGTAATTTAGAAGAATTAGCACAACTGACCCCTAAAGAACAAGAAAGATGGACTGACTTTTTCCATAATCCAGCTAGCAATCGCCCAGTTATTCCAGGTAGTAGTTTGCGTGGAATGATAAGAACTATTGTTGAAATTGTCACTTACAGTAAAATTAATAAAGTATCAGGACATCAAAAACTCTTTTTTCGTGCTGTTGCTGCACCTAGGAAAAAGGAAGGAGACCCCGATCCATTAGCTGGAGATTATGAAAACAAACTAGGTAAAAATGGTAGTAAAGTTAAAGCAGGCTATCTTTCTCGACAAACAGATGGTAGCTGGCGAATTTACAAACCTAAGACTGTAAAAGAGCAATCTTTTGTTTGGATTAAAGAATCTATAGTTCTTAATAGTGATGTTAATTTAATTGGCGTAAATGACATTGATTATCATCCTCAAACTTTTAAGGTACGATTCGACGAGATTGACAAGCAAAATAATCGCTATGTCGCCCAGGAAATTAGTACCAATGATCCTGAGTATCAATATCAAGGTTATTTGGTAACAAGTGGCAATATGATTGAAGGAAATCCCGAAGCTACATCACCGCGCCAATATCATTGCCTAATAGGAGAAAAAACGGATCAATACCTAGAGATTGATCGAGCAGCTATCGCCGATTACTGTGCTGCTTTGACGGATTTTCAGAAAAAAGATCCTTTTGATGAACAAGCAGGTATCTTGAAAGATGGTAATCCTGTTTTTTACAGTGAACCAAAAGATGGTAAAAAGGTAAATTTATTTGGTCATAGTCCTAATTTTCGTGTCCCTTACACTCCTCATAACAAAAATAATCGTGCCGCTTCAGTCACTGATTTTATTCCTCCGAAGATGAAAAGCTGTGATAATTCTACTATAGATATAAGTGAAGCAATTTTTGGCTGGGTCAAAGATAAAAAATTAGATAACCAAGCTTGTGCTGGAAGAGTTTTTATCACTGATGCTGTAGTTGATAGCCAGGTGCCTGATGACAAAATATGGTGTCAGGAAAATCGAGAAGATAGAATCACACCTAAAATTCTAGCCACTCCTAAACCTACTACATTTCAGAATTATTTGGTGCAAACCGATCCTAAAGGCAAAAGAGAAAACCTCAAGCATTATGGAAGTAACCCTATTCAGGATACTGTTATTCGCGGACATAAACTTTATTGGCATCAAAAAAATGTAAGCTGTGATTCAGTCAAGGAGACTAAGAAACAAGAAGAAATTGAAAAAAAGGCAAAGCAGTATACAAAAATTCGCCCCATTAGCTCGGCAGTTCATTTTAACTTCATAATTTACTTTGAAAACTTAACTGATGAGGAACTAGGAGCATTGTTGTGGGTATTAGATTTGGCAAAACAAAAGGAAAATCGCCTTTATGTCAAAGATGATCGAGAATATCGTTTTTCTCTAGGTATGGGTAAACCTTTTGGTATGGGAGCAGTTAAACTTTCTAATCAGCAGTTATGGTTAAGTCAACGTAAGCAGAAACGATATCAGCAGCTATTTGATGGGAATAAATGGGAAATAGGAGATTATAATGATACCCAAGATGAGGCTGAAATCTTGGTGGATTCATTCAAGCGTTATATCTTGGGGGGTATTGGTGAAAATCCCGATGGAAACTTGGAAGATGTACAGCGTATTAAAATGTTACTAAAAATGCTGAGTTTTCCTGGAAAATCAAGAGGTAGCGTGCGGTATATGGAAATAGAACATCCGCATAATGATAATGAATATAAGGAGCGTCGAATTTTACCCAACCCCTTTCAAGTTGGAGGTGAGTAACTTAAAAATCTCCGAAACCACCAAAACATTAATGCGATCGCATTGCTACTATCGACGAACAAAAATCTTTCTTGGAAAAGTTTGAACACTATATTGCCAGCAATAAAAGTAGATTTAACTATTGAGGAGAAGGAACATGAATAAAATGAGCCCCACAACTGATAAGCTTTACGAACATGATTTTGTCGCGTGGTGTGAAGATACTGTAGCTAAGTTAAAGAGTAGGGAACTGGATAGCCTAGATTTCGATAATTTAATTGAGGAGATAGCAAGTTTGGGAAGAAGCGAACGACGAGAATTAAAAAATCGCTTAACCGTACTGCTGTCTCATATTCTCAAGCGGAGGTATGTTAATAGTCCAGAAAATTTTCGTGGGTGGGAATTAACGATTATTGAGCAGCGACGACAAATCAAAAATTTATTGCAGGATTCTCCCAGTCTCAAGCCTTATTTAGGACAAATATTTGCAGGAGCATATGATGATGCTTTAGAGGAGGTGCGATTTGAGTATCAACGAACTGAGTTTCCCAATACTTGGCAATTTGATATTGAGGCTGATGCACTTTTAGCTAAAACCTACTGGGAGGAATAAGGCAGGAGGCAGGAGGCAGGAGGTTCTAAGGGAAACTGACTAGTTGTAATAATTATCAGCAATTTACACTCCTAAATCCTGGCGTAGTTCAGTAAAATTTTCGTAGGTTTTTAAATTTTCTTGTATCTGAAGTTCTTCAATGGCTTCAATAGTTTCCTTGTTTAAATTCCTGTGAACAAAAGGAATATCTTTAGTAAGTGCTACTTGACGATAAAATAATTCGACAGCTTCACTTTTTGTCATGCCAAACTGCTCAAATATTTCTTCAACTGCCGCTTTAATATCTGATTCTATTGAGATATTAATTAATTCTTTTTCTTTCATTGGCTTGATGTAATAATGCTCTTGTGCTTATAATAGCATAATTTTAACTTAAAAAAGCATCCTGTGGGTTTCCATGCAAAAGCAAACCAATAAATTTAGCCACCTCACGGCAATGGAAAGAATCTATCTATCCTTTCCTGCCAGATTTTTATTGGGAAATAACCTGCTGCAAGGGAAAGTGCTAGATTTTGGTTGTGGCTTAGGTAATGATGTTAAATTATTGAACAAAAAGGGCTGTGAGATTACTGGTTATGACCCTTATTACTTCCCTGAATACCCTAAGGATAAATTCGATACTATAATTTGCTTCTATGTTTTAAATGTTTTGTTTCCTGAGGAACAAGCTACGGTTCTTATGGAAGTCTCTCATTTACTTAAGCCGGGAGGGAAAGCCTATTATGCAGTGAGAAGGGACCTCAAAAGAGAGGGTTTTCGAGAGCACTACGTTCACAAGAAGCCTACCTACCAATGTATCGTTAAACTTCCCTTTAAATCGGTGCATCTAGATGACTATTGCGAAATTTATGAGTATATCCATTATAATTATCAAAGAAATACCCCTAATAGCTGTATCTTCTGCAATCCTCACAAAAAGATAACTTTACTAACGGAGTCAGCAACAGCCTATGCGATGTTTGATGGTTATCCCCTGAGTCCAGGTCATGTGCTGGTTGTACCCAAACGTCATGTTGCTAATTATTTTGAGTTGCCGTTTCAAGAGCAATCTGCCTGCTGGTTTATGGCGAACAAAGTACAACAATTTTTAAGGGAAGAATTTCATCCTGATGGGTTTAATGTCGGTATCAATATCAATAGAGCTGCGGGACAGAAAATGATGCATACCAATATTCATATCATTCCTCGTTACCAAGGTGATACGGTTGGTGCGAAAGGTGGTATGAGGCATGTGATTCCCAAAAGAAAATAGGTAATGGCTAATGGCTAATGGCTAATGGCTAATGGCTAATGGCTAATGGCTAATGGCTAATTGCTAATTGCTAATTGCTAATGGTTAATTGCTAATGGCTAATGGCTAATGGTTAATGGCTAATGGCTAATGGCTAATGGCTAATGGCTAATAGCTAATGGCTAATGGCTAATTGCTAATGGTTAATTGCTAATTGGGAATTTCTTCCTTTTCTTCCCTCGTAGGGTGTGTTAGCGTAGCGTAACACACCGCTTTGCGGGTACAATCATTTTCACGCGATCGCCTAAGTAGTTTCAATGTGTCTTAGCTTAGGACAGATAATGGGCAAAACTTCTCAAACTAATGTAAAACTACATGTAGATATTCAAGGCACAGGATTCCCGATTCTTTGCCTTCACGGACATCCGGGTAATAGTAGTAGTATGTCTGTATTTACCCAGCACCTGGCTCAACGATTCCAGACTATTGCTCCCGACTTAAGGGGATATGGCAAAAGTCGGTTTAAGGGAGATTTTCCGATGAGCGATCATTTAATTGACTTAGAAACTCTCCTCGATCGCCTCGGGATTAACCGGTGTCTGGTGCTAGGCTGGTCATTAGGTGGAATTCTGGCAATGGAGTTAACCTTGAGGTTACCAGAACGAGTCTCTGGTTTAATTCTAGTTGCTACAGCAGCTTGTCCCCGCAGCAGCCATCCTCCCATCAGTTGGCAAGATAACCTCTATACTGCGATCGCTTCCATTATCAATTGGCTACACCCCAGTTTACAGTGGAATATCGAAACTTTTGGTAAGCGATCGCTTTATCGCTACCTAATCCAACAACATACCCCTACCACTTACCAATATCTGGCTTCGGCAGCGATGCCAGCTTATCTGCAAACTTCTGCTGCTGCTACCAGGTCCCTTAACCAGGCTCTCAGAAGTGGATATAATCGCTTGGGAGATTTAGATAAAATTCAGTCTCCTAGTTTAGTCTTGGCAGGAGCCGTTGACCGACATATCACAGCTGAGTCGAGTCGAGAAACAGCTCAACATCTTCCGGATAGCCAGTGGCATTGTTACTCTAATACCGCTCACTTGTTCCCTTGGGAAATCCCCCATCAGGTACTTAGGGATATTGATAACTGGATTTGTCTTAATCCTCAGGCAGTTAAGAATTTAGAATTTAGAATTTAGAATTTAGAATGGGGAATTATATAAACTGACATCTCTGGAGTTTAGACTAGTCTAAACTCCAGAGCTTTCCCTAAAACCTAAAACTTAACAGGGTTTTAGAGCATCGTCCAGCACGGCGGCAATAATCAAAGACTTGCAAAGCAGATACCATCAACTTTACAGCCTCCTGCCTTCTGATACTAATTTAAGATATTTGTCCACTCAAAGCGGGTGTGATTTCGGGCTCAGCTACTTCACTCAGCTCATCATAAATTGTGAGGTTATTTGGTTGGCAACGCTGGACTTTAACGGAGATGATTTGGGCAGATTCACCTTCCAAATCTTCAATATATCCAGCCTTGGCTTCGTTAGCTTCTTGAGTGCTTACAAATGGCCCAAAGTAATAGGTACACCGGGGGTTATCTGTAACTATTTCTACCCAATAAGCCAATCCTGAGAAACGGAGAACACTGGTAAAGATTTCTTTGGTGTTGGTAAAGAGATTTTTCATGTTACTTATTTGGTATGAAGGATTCTATTTAAGCTCATCCCACGACTAAAGTACTTGGGAGCAAGGGTCATTTGTCAAGCGTCAGAAAGTACGCAATGCACTAATGACTAATGGCTAATGACCAATGACAAATCTGTGCCCTTACAATTATTTACACATCTTTATAATATTTCACATTTCCTCTTTTGCCATGTTTTTGGGTGCAGTGTCAAGGTAAAGACGATCTGACCAACGCTGGCGATAAGTTTCGTACAAAACCATTGCCGCTGCTACCGAGGCATTGAGGCTGGGAATTTTGCCCTGTAGAGGAATAGAAATTAGGACATCACAGCCTTTTTGGGTTTGAAGACTCAAACCACTACCCTCGGAGCCTATGACCAATACTACTGCTCCTGTTAACTCAACTTTGTGTAATGGTTTACCGGAGTCACTAATAGTACCATAAATCCAAAATCCGGCTGTTTTTAGTTCCTCTAAGGCTCTACCCAGATTGACCACTCTGGCAATGGATAATGTTTCCAAAGCTCCCGCTGCTACTTTCATTACAGTAGAAGTTACTCCAACGGCTCGACGTTGGGGAATGACTAAACCTTGAGCTCCTAAGGCTTCTGCTGTCCGAATAATGGCTCCTAAGTTGTGGGGATCGGTGATGCTATCACACACCACAATGACTGGCTGCTCAGCTGCGGATTTTGCCTTGTCAATCAGTTCACCCAAATCTAGATAGGAATAGGGAGCCACTTGTGCTGCAATACCTTGGTGGTTAGCACCCTCAGTAATTTGGCTGAGGCGTTTTGGCTCTACTTCATCAATTACTGTACCTTTGCTCTTGGCTTCAAGCAGTAAGGAGTGAAAGCGGGGATCATAACGCAACTGGGGAATAATCCAAACCCGATTTAACTGCCGTTCACGTAAGGCTGCAATAACGGTATGGCGACCATAAATTAGGTCACTATCTTCCTCGGTACTAGATTGTAATGGCTCAGGGTTCTTGTTGGGGTAAGGAAAAATTTTTCGACCCTTGTTCTGTTGACGCAAAGGCTTTCTGAGCTTAGGCTTACTGGCCGCACGAGAAGGGCGATTGGAATTAGCCATTTTGTTAGCAGTTGATGACTTTTTAAGGGGTATTAGGTTTTAAATGTGCCAATAGCTGGATTAGGCGCTGGGGATCACTCAGGTAAAGATAACCAAGTAATGTCTCCAAGCTAGTGGCTTGTTGATAGATTTCGGGAGCGAGACGCCGAGGACTGCCGGTGGCGGCATTACGTCCCCGCCGCAGAATTTCTAATTCATGATCACTGAGATAAGGTTTGAGGGACTGTAGGGTTTCTGCCTGAGTTTCTCTTGCTGGTTTTGTTCGATTGTTTCTGGTTTAATTCCCTTTTGTTCTAGGTAACTTCGTGCTAGTTGAAAGCCGAAGGAATAATTGGTAGTACACCCTTCGCTAGTGTTATAGTCAAACAATAGACCTCGTCGAACTATCCCATTGGAATCAATGGTTAGGTCAGAAAGACCGACACGTTCTTCTGGAACAACTGGGGGTTGAGGAGTGCCTCCTCCCTGCTCTCGGCTACATATAGGGATAATGCGATCGCTATTTTTCAATCGGTTAGATAACTTGTTGTGATCTGGTGGTACTGGAATATCCCGAAAAATATCCACACCAATCACTGCCGGTTGATGCTGCTCCAACTGCCCTAACAGCTGGTTCATCAGTTGGTCAGTCATTGGCCATTTTTCCAAAGACTGAACATCCTCCTCCGTAATCTCTACTACTAGAAGACGTTCGTCTGGCGGTAATGCTGGTCGCAGCTGAAGAAGTCGGTCATAAGCACTCAACTCCAGAGGCTGGGGGAAGCCCATCTGGCGACCGATTAGCAATAGACTAGTAACAGTCAAACTTGCCACTAACGCCGGATGTTTAATCATCGAGCCACCTACACGCTTCAGGTGCGACCAAACGATAGAAAGTTTTGCCGGAGTCGTGACTTGACTCTCTTCCTGATTTGTGTATATTGCAGTTTCCTCTGACTGTGCTGAGTTTTGAGTTAACTCCCCACTCTTAGATTTCACAAGCTAATTGCTCACAACTAATAACTTAAAATTAGCAGTAGATTGCCCTCAATGACGACACTCAATTATTTGTTACTAATGCAAGAAGGCTTAGGGGCTCCGAGGCGTTGATGTGGTCAGTTTACTGTTGTTTAAGACATCAGTCTGTTACAGTTTACTCACAATTGTAGTCACTATTATTGCAGAAGCAGGGATAATATCAAGCAAGGGACGAATTTCAGGCTCTGAATTCAGACATTAAAGAACTAGTTATGGAAGCTTTCTCTCTAGTACCTCCTCAATGGACACAATCTGCTACTCACGCATTGGAATTTTGCTGCCCCAACTGTCGAGCTCCTTCTATAGAAGCCCAGCGAGTTTGGATTAATCGGCGCTCACCAGTCATGACGGAAGACTATAACAAAAAGTGGCAAGAGTTTTACTATTGTCACTGTGGTACTGTTTGGTGGGCATGGAGTAGTGATCGCCCACCTTCAGAGTTAGCCAAACGCCAGAAACCACCCAATTTGTAGCTCTCTCTTAAGAAACACTCTGGCTAATGGCTAATGGCTAATGGCTAATGGCTAATGGCTAATGGCTAATTGCTAATTGCTAATTGCTAATTGCTCTGAAGAAACAAGGCAGAAGGCAGAGGGCTCCAGGGCAGAAGGAAAGAAGGTTCCAAGGCTTTAAGGCTCTAAGGTTGGAGGTAGTGTTTCTTTCATTCGTAGCAGGTGGTGCGCCGCCCGTCGGGCGGCTTTCAAGAAACAAGGGAGTCCCGATGAAAACATTTTTTCACCACCATGCATGAAAATCCCTCTCACCGCGTCACCGCGTCACCGCGTCCCCGCATCCCCGCGTCCCCGCGTCTCTTTTCAAGAGGGTCAACTGCCGACGAGGGAGTAAACTTGACCATCAATTAATAGTCGAGTTATTCCTTTTGCTTGTAGATGAGGGCCAGTCTTTTGGAGCATCTGACCATCGGGAACTTTAATCACCCTTTGGGAACGATTGGAAAAACGCCGTGCTACTTTGTGGTTCTCAAAGACTGGTAGTGTTCTCTCCTGAACTTCCTCGAGAGGAATTTGTCCGAGATCACTAAACTCCCTGAGAGGTCGAGCAATCAGTTCTGCCGACCGGTCTACAACTAAGTAGCAGATTTTGGGTAAGAAAGCTTCAGACAGAGGTAAAACATGAACATCAGTACCACTTTTGCCCATAGAGGTTTTGATGGACATCTGAGTTGGTAGTTCTAACTCCTCGTCATCCCAGTCCTCATCTAAATCCTCATCTAAATCCTCATCAAAATCTTCCCCTAAACCCAAATCAGGCAAATTATCATCTAGTAACTCCTCAAAGTTACTGTGTTGAGGTTGATTAATGATCTCAGGGGATTCAGAGGAATCCTCACTATCATCCTGGGGTTGTGACTCACTACTAATGTCTAGTGGCAACTGGGTCTGCACCATTTTTTCCTCAGTATCAGATTTTAAAGTTACCGAGGAACGTTTCCTTCGCCGACGACCATCTGAGAGATTTGAAGTTGATGATTCAGTCTCAATTTCTGGGGACTGCTCTGTCGTCGTTTGAGTATCTGTTGCTGCAGGAGAATCAGTCGCTTCTTGAGGTTTATTGCTCAGCTGAGCAACACTGATCGAAGTACGATTAGCTCGCTTTTGCTGAATCAGCTCTTCATATTCTGACTCTAACAAATTGCTTTTGAGAATGCGGCTAATTGTCGAGTTACTGACACCGTAGCGACTGGCTAAAGTCGAAGTTGTCTGTGACTGTTGTCGGTATAGTTGCAAGATGTCGCTTTTGTCGGCATCAGAAAGTTTTCTTGGACTCATGGCTCACCTTATGATCGCCTACGCCCAGCACGGCGGGAACGGCTTGATACATCATATTCGAGTAGGGCACCTATGGCAAATAGGACACCACTGAAAACAAAAAATACTTCTAATAAACCTCCACTTTCATATTGTACGGAGCTAGCTTCAGCATATTTGAACCCCATATCTGAGATGTAGAGGGAAAAGGCCGCGGCGGCAATCATCCGCCAGGATTGAGCGAAACGCCCCCCCCAAAAGGCTAATAAGAGGGTTGAAGCAATAACCAGGAGTAAGACATCACCAATAATGTAAAATAAATTTACATATTTACCTAGTGGTTGGAGTGTTTTGTCAAGAGAAAGTGCCCAACTAGGTGGTTCCTGTGCTGGTGTATTCTCTGGCTCAGGGGTTGCTTCTTGTGCTTGTGCTGTTGTTTGTGAAGAAGTTGAGCTAGCTTGCACTAAAATTGCCTTGGGTTCAACCGCTGCTTGGGGTGAATCCGTCGTCTTTGCTACTTGCTCAATAGCAGAAGATGGTATTGAAATGTTCGCTTCCTCAGCCATCTCTGGCGTGGAAATAAAGACCCAGATAGCTAAAGCTATCCCAGCTACGGCGATCGCGGCTACAGTCACCCACTGCCAAATCTCTAAATTCAAGCGTCTGGGAATAACAGCTAAAATCATGCCCCAACTGACAAACAGATAAAAAGCAATGTAAAACAAATCGGCAGGTGATACATCCGGCTCCAGCTTTAAATACAACTCCCACCAACCAAATAACAAACCTCCGACAAACCAACAGATTGTTCCCAAACCTATTCCCAACCAAACATTACGTCCGCTGGCAATCTGAGGTGAGCGCCAATTTCTGAAGCAGAGGATAGCAGCGACTAGGAAGGGAATTAATTCCAGAATATATGTACCAACCAAGTACCAAAACGGACTATCTTCTCCAGGAACAGAGATACTGAACAGTAGAAAAAATAATAGAGATATTACCCCCCAAGCAATTCCCAAATAAACCAGACTTTGAGAGGTTAGCAGAGATTGAATACCAAAAGATGACTTTTCTTTTTCTATGGAGCTGCTCATAATCATTATCACCGATACTTTTTGGCTAGCATTTGCTAATTTTTAATTATCTTTGTTGTGTTTTGTGTTAATTGGTTGTGACATCTAGTTTATCGCCATAGTTTACCAAGAGGAGACGACTGCAACCACTGAATGAACTGAGTTTGGTCATTATCTGGCATGTCTTGTAATATATCGCTCACTCCCTCAGCAAAATTGACATTACCAAAATATTCTTTGCCCAGACGATGAAGTTCCTGTAGTAGGGTAATCAAATGGTGTTCTTCCCAAGGGGGAACCTGTAAAGTAGTCAAGGGATCCATTGAGATCAAATGATTGACCGCTTCGGGAGAATCAGCTTGGGGAAAGTGCCATTGCCGAAAGACCTCAGTAATATCTTTCTGAAACAACTTAGCTTGCCTACTTCCTAAGAGGTCTTCAACATCAATGTAAACCGTTTGTAAGAGTAAAAGACAAGCTTGGGTGTATGGAATAACCGTTGAGTCAGGACCAGCCTCCTTCCCCAGTTGTTCCAAACGAATTTTTCCCCAAACACTAAAGCGGTCGGGTTCCTCTAGCAAAACACATGCCTTACCGCGATTATCAGTGAGATCTCGCCAGAAAGCTTTTGCTTCTTCTGCTTGTTGGGCACTAAACACGCTAATTAAGCGAAAGGTTTGCCCCTGATAACTGAGAATCGGGATCTGTTGCTCCCGTTTTGGGTGCTGAATGCTAGTGATTTCAACATCCTGCCTTTTGAGAATAAACATAACATTGGCAAATGAGTGCTGACTGAATTGGGATGAGAGTGCTATGGTTGTAGCTAATACCCAAGTAACTATATCTCTATCCAGAATGCTGGTGTCAGGGTTGGACTGAGCAGCAATAAGCACAAAGCACTAGCTCTTCACTCTCGCCTCTGGTTTGGGATAATCGTCTTGAGTTGTACTACTATTGAGACAAGCATTTGATGATCTTTGGTTTATAGTGTACCTTGAGCGTCAAGAGGGTGGATCTTGTAGTTTGGCTCAAGTTGATTGGTGGTGATGGTTGCCTAGCGGTAGCAACCACCGATACAATGCTTGATACTATCAGATCACTACTACTTGATGAATCACCTATTGTATGCTAATTCTTGAGTAATTCTGTGACAAGTTACTTTCTCTGGCTAAATCAAAAATGTTTAAGTTCCCAATTTTGACTGATTAGTATCTATAATCTTACCTAATTTCTCATTCAAGCTCTCGTAGCTCAGGGGATAGAGCAAGGGATTTCTAATCCCTTGGCCGTAGGTTCGAATCCTACCGAGAGCGTTCTCACCGAAAGCGGCGGGAAGCCCATTCCTTAAGGGATGGGAGGGATAGCCGCCCGCCGCATTTTGGGACTGGCGATCGCACCAGCACTCAGGATAACTTCATGTCCCACACCTGCAAAGTATGTTTCTTGGTTCTGAACATAAAATTCAAGGTATTTGTTGGGTTTTGCGAAATCTTCACCCAACCTACAGCATCTGCGATCAGCTATAGTCTAGTCTCCACAATCAGATAAGCATTACGAAAATAGGGAAATTGAGTAAGAAATTGCCACAGTAATCGCCATGGCAAAGGCCAGCGTTCAGGATATAATTGATAAAAATAATCAGTATTGACTACTTGCAATCCCATCGCTGCTACGTCTTCTTCATTTTTGACGAACCATTGAAAAGGTGCTCCTAATTTAGTCATTATCTTTTTATATAACTTCCAAAAATTGCCCATAACATCTATCACACAGGTTGCACCTGGAAATCGAGAGTGCATTTGAGCTACTAGTTGAGTTACTTGATTTTCTTCAAGGTACATTAGCAAGCCTTCTGCAATGAATAGGATGTTTTCTGGCGCGACATCAGGGATAGTATTCATCCAGTCGAAATCCATCACTGAAGTACTAATAAATTGGTGTTGCGGTGTTTCTGTGTCTAGCTGACGGCGCAAGTTAGTAACCTCAGGTAAATCCAGCTCGAGCCAATACTCAACATTTTGTCCAATGCGGTGAAAACGAGTAGACAATCCTGCACCCAATTCCACTACAACAGGATGAGGATGGTTGGCAATATGACGAGATGTGATTTGATCGTGATGATAAGCCCGGGTAGACCAACTAATTTGAGTTAATTGATTATATAGCGCCTCCATCTCTTCATCCAAAGGCAAAAGTTTTTGCCATTCTACAGCCAATGGGTCTTGGAAAAGGGGACAAGGACGGGCTTGTTCATCTGCTCTTGTTTTCAGTGTGAAGAGCATGGTGCGGGGTACACCGGTGAGTTTGGTTGTGATTTGAGACATAGAAATTGAGCTCTCTAATGATAATTGTTGAATTTACCTAACACCTATGGCAACCGAGAATTACGATTTATTCTCCCAAGCCCTACTTAGCGATCGCTCTAGACAAGCTTGTAACTTCTGAGCAAGAATAGCTACACTAGGTTGGTAGACCATGTACTCGTGATAACCGGGAACCGTTTGTACTTCGACTTTGCCGATATTTTGTTCTGCCCACCCTAGGGTTGGTTCCATCGCAGCAATGATTTCTTGTGAGAGTCCTAGAGACCCTTGTTCAGCTCGAAAAAGAGTCACAGAAGCTGGGTAAATCGGTGGTGAGTAGCTACGCATTGCTTTCTCATTTAGCCTTAAAACTGTTAAAAGGCGTTCAATATCAGTCAAATAAAAATCGGGAGGAACTACATTAGCCTGTCTAGCTTGCTCCAAAATAAAGACTGTCTGTTCCTCAGGAGTAAGTTTTTGTAGCTTTTCGGAAGGTAGTGAAATAGTTCCCCCAAACAGTTGTAAAACGATTTCTTTTCCTTCTAGCAAGTTTTGCTCATCAGGTAAGTGAGAAGGGGCATAGGTATCCAATAATCCTAAGAAACCTACCTGCTCACCTTGAGTTGTTAGCTCATAAGCCATTTGTAATGCGACTACTCCACCAAATGACCAACCGAGTAGAATATATGGTCCCTTTGGCTGAACCTCGCGAATAGTTGAGAGGTAAAGGTTCGCCATATCTTCCACCCGCGTGAGTGGTTTTTGCCCCTTTTCTATACCCAGTGCTTGTAAACCGTAGAATGGTTGTTCTGTTCCCAATAGTTGGGCTAGCTCAAAGTAGCAGAAAGCAGTTCCACCACCAGGGTGTATGCAGAATATTGGTACTTTTGAGCCATTGGGGTTAATGGGAAACAGAGGGGAAAAGGCAGAAATACTCTTTTGACGAAGAAGAGCAGTTAGTTGTTCAACAGTAGGAGATTGGAACAGAGTTGATAAGGGTAGAGACTTGCTAAATTCCTGTTCTATTTTGTTCATCAATTGAACTGCTAGGAGTGAGTGACCACCTAAGTCAAAGAAGTTATCACCAACACCAATTGGGCGAACACCTAACAGATTTTCCCATATTTTGACTAGCTGTAGCTCTTGGCGATCGCGTGGTGCAATATAGTTTTGGTTTTGATAATTATAGGTTGTCTCTGGTGCGGGCAATGCTTTACGGTCTACCTTACCATTGGGAGTCAGGGGCAGTTGTGGCAAGACCACGTACCCAGAGGGCAGCATATACTCGGGCAATTGCTCCTTCAAGTACTCTCTCAATTGCTGTATGGTTTGTTGGTTTAATACTTCTTGCCAACTATCGAGGTGAGTCTTTGATAACTCTGAGTTGGAGATAGTAGCAGTTTCGGCTTCGGCTACTAGGTATGCTACTAGACGTTTGTCACCTGGATTGTCTTCCCTTGCCACTACTACTGCTTCTTGGACTATGGGATGTTGATTGATTACTGCTTCTATTTCCCCGGTTTCGATGCGGAATCCTCGTATTTTTACTTGATGGTCTATCCTACCCAAGAATTCTATTTGACCATCACAGCAATAACGTGCTAGATCTCCAGTTTTGTACATTCGAGCATCTAGTCGCTTACTGAAAGGGTGGGGAATAAATTTCTCTGCTGTTAATTCTGGTCGGTTCAGGTAGCTTCGCGCCAGCCCATTTCCTGCTATGTGCAGTTCTCCCACCACTCCCACTGGCACTGGTTGCAGATGGGGATCTAGGATGTATACTGCCGTATTGGCTATTGGTTTACCGATCGTTGGTGAGTTGCTTGCGCCTTTTTCCATTAAGGCAAATGTAGAGTAAGTTGTGTCTTCACTCGGTCCGTAAAGGTTATAAACTGCCTTGATTGTCGGCTGTTGATACAATTGTTCTACCAGTTGCTGGTCTAGTGGTTCTCCTGCCAGATTGACTGTTGTTACTCCAGCAGGGATACCTTTGCTTCTAATTAATTCCCTAGCTGCTGAAGGTACTGTATTAATTAGGGTAACTTGTTCAGCTGCTGGTAAACTCAGCAGGTGTAGCGCATTCTCTGCCAAGATTACTTTCCCACCCCAACTTAAGGGTACAAACAGCTCGAATACTGACAGGTCAAAGCAAACGGAAGTGGAAGCTAACACTCCTGCCAGTTGTTCATTGCTAAATACTTCTTTTGCCCAAGACAACAGTGAGACAGGACTACGATGTTCAATAGCTACTCCTTTGGGTCTGCCAGTGGAACCGGAAGTGTACAAGACATAAGCTAAGTTGTCAGGTAAAACCTTACTGAGTGGATTGGTTGGTGTGGGGGCAGAAGTTACTTCCCAGCCTCCCTCAAAGAGAATCACAGGTGTTCTGCTCTCAGGTAAACGAGACTTGGAGTAGGAGTCGGATATGAGAACATGCAGCTGCGCATCTTCTAGTATCTGAGCTAGGCGGGATGAGGGATAGTTGGGGTCGAGTGGCACATAAGCACCTCCAGCTTTGAATATGGCTAATAAACCAACAACCATCTCCACAGAACGCTTGACACAGATGCCCACTAACACATCTGGTTCGACTCCCAACTGTTGCAAGTGGTGAGCCAGCTGGTTCGCTTTA
>JAAHHL010000100.1 GCA_010672185.1 Caldora sp. SIO3E6
TGGTGCTGCCGATAGTGCATTGTTGGATATTGCGCCTTTAGGGTACGCTGATGGCTTTTCTACTCCAGGAGGACAAAGCCGTCCTAATCCTCGTGAGATTAGCAACGCCATCTCTCAACAAAACGAAGATATACCAGACCCCAGGGGACTAACTAATTTTATCTGGGCTTGGGGACAATTTCTCGACCATGATTTGGATCTTACTCCGCAAGGAGAAGAGCCGATTGATATTCAAGTACCAACAGGAGACCCTTGGTTAGACCCCCTGGGTACTGGGAATGTTACTATCCCGATGAATGATTCGGCAGTTATTGATGGTACTGGTACTGGTGTAGGGAATCCCCGGCAACTCCCCAATGTGATTACCAGCTGGATTGATGGTTCCAATGTCTACGGTTCCGATGAAGAGCGTACTGATTTTTTGCGCACCTGGCAAGGGGGACGCCTGAAAACGAGTGAGGGGGAACTACTGCCTTTTAATGATGGCACTGTAGAAAATGATAACCCGACACAGCAAGACCCCACTGATTTATTTGTTGCTGGGGATGTACGCGCTAATGAAAACTCGGTACTAACTTCTCTCCACACTCTGTTTATGCGGGAACATAACCGCATTGCGGATGCCTTATTAGAAGAGCATCCTGACTGGAGTGACGAGCAAATCTTCCAAAGAGCAAGACAGATTAATATTGCTCTGATGCAGGACATTACTTACAATGAGTATCTCCCTGCACTTTTAGGGGAAAATGCTCTGCCGGATTATACCGGTTATGACTCTAGCATTAATCCTAATATTAGCCGTACTTTCAGTAGTGCTGCTTTCCGTCTTGGGCATACCCAACTTAGTAGCGAGATTCTGCGCCTGGATGTTGACGGCGAAGTTATTCCGGAAGGTAACTTAACCCTGAGTGAGGTATTCTTCCCAGGAGGAGCAGTATTAGAAGAAGCTGGAATTGACCCGATTATCCGGGGTATTTCCTCCTCCGTTAGTCAACAGGTAGACAACCAGCTGATTGATGATGTACGCAATTTGCTGTTTGGCATTGGTCCTAATGCTAGTGCCAGAGACTTAGCCGCTATCAATATCCAGCGGGGAAGGCATAATGGCTTAGCGGACTATAACACGATTCGGGAAGCTTTTGGTTTGTCTAAGGTGACTAGTTTTGCCGAAATTACCTCTGATGTAGACAAACAAGCAACCCTACAAGATCTCTACGGCAATGTAGATAATATTGATTTCTTTGTGGGGATGCTGGCAGAGGATTTGCTACCAGGCGCCAGTGTGGGAGAATCCGTTGCTGCTGTGCTCACAGACCAGTTTATGCGGCTACGAGATGGGGACCGATTCTATTACGAAAATACCTTTACCCCAGAAGAAATTGCCATTATCCGCAATACTCGCCTCTCGGATATTATCCGTCGCAATACTGATACGACGATTATTCAGGACAATGTTTTCTCCCTAATCAATGATGGTACGGCAGGAGATGATCTCCTCAATGGTGGATTAGGAGACGACACCCTCAACGGCTTAGCTGGTAATGACACGATTAATGGTTTTGCCGGTAATGACCGAATCGATGGTGGTTCTGGTAATGACGAAATGAATGGCGGTACGGGAGATGATACCTATGTAGTGGACAGTACCGGGGATATAATAACTGAAGACCCTGATGCTGGAACCGATACTGTTGAATCTTCCATAAACTACGTCCTGGGAGATAACCTGGAGAACTTAACCCTTACCGGAACCGATAATCTTTTTGGTGTAGGTAATGCTCTCAACAATCAGTTGCTGGGTAATACTGCTAACAATGCTCTTATTGGCTTAGCTGGTGATGACAGGATTGATGGTGGCGCTGGCGACGACACGATGTTTGGTGGTGCTGGGGATGATACTTATGTAGTTGATAGTGTTGGAGATCTGATTACTGAAGTTGCTAACGAAGGAATCGATACTGTTGAGTCTTCCATCAGCTACACCTTAGGAGAAACTCTAGAGAACTTGACTCTAACGGGAGCCAATAGCATCTTTGGTATTGGCAACGATCTCGACAATCAGTTGATTGGTAGTACTGCTAACAATACCCTCATTGGCTTGGCTGGTGATGACACAATTGATGGTGGTGTTGGCAATGACTTTATGTTTGGTGGTGCTGGCAATGATACCTATATAGTTGATAGCACCGGGGATCTGATTAGCGAAGCTGCCAATGAGGGAACTGATACTGTTGAGTCTTCCGTTACCTACACCCTAGGAGCCAACTTAGAAAACTTGACCCTAACTGGAACTGATGCCATTGATGGTATTGGCAATAGTTTGGATAACAAAATTATCGGTAATGCTGGTAATAACCGACTCGTTGGTGTTGATGCTCAATCCTCCAATCCTGGACTTGGTGAATTTGATATTCTTACCGGTGGAGCCGGTGCCGACGAATTTATTCTAGGGGATCAAGTCGAAGTTTTCTATGCTGACGGTACGGATTTGCTAACTGCTACCGATGGCTATGCCCTAATTACCGACTTTACCTCTGGAGAAGACACGATCCAGCTTAATGGTACAGCAGCAGACTACCGCTTAGTGGATCTTGCTCCCTCTCAAACTTTTACTTATGAGGGTCACACCTATTTTGCTTTCCAGGAAGAGACTAGCTGGACAGCTTCTCAAGCACAGGCAGAGGCCCTAGGAGGTAATTTAGTTACCATTAACGATGCTAGTGAGAATGATTGGTTAGTAGGTAATTTTGGCGATCGCTTGCGCTGGATTGGCTTAAGTGATCAAGCCAGTGAAGGAGATTTCCAATGGGTAAGTGGTGACACCTCAACCTACAGGAATTGGTCTCCTGGAGAACCCAATAATACTCCTTTTATTCCCGAAGGCGAGGATTTTGTTGAATTCTACTCTAACGGTCAATGGAACGATGTACCTTACTATTTTGTTAATAGTTCAGGGGATAACCAGATGATTGTCAGAAGTGGCATTGTGGAAATTGGCTCTACCTCTCCCGGTGATTTGCAAGGAACCGCCATTTATCGGAACAATCCTGGGTTTGAATCCAATGATTTGATTGGCATTGTTCAAGGAGAGACCATTTCTAGCTTTGGTAGTGATTTTACCTTTGTCTAGGTGTTAGGTGGATATCAAAGGAAATAACCACAAAGGCACAAAGAGCACAAAGGAAATTTATCTGTCCTAGTTTGTGATCTGCTTGTAGTAGAAGCTGATGCGATCGCTTGTCTATTCCGATGGTAAGCGATCGCGATTCTTCATTTGTCATTTATTCAAAAATCAAAATTTCTATGATAAGATTCGGCGGTGCGTTACGCTTCACTTTGTTACGCTAACACACCCTACGAGGGCTACTAGTAGAACCGATGTGAATGGGAAGAAGGTAGGCAACAAAGAAGAACCTACTTTTTCAAAAGGGGATAAAATATAAATCCTGTAGGGGCGGGTTTAGGGATAATTTAGCCCATTTTACCCGAATATTTCAATCAAAACCCGCCCTACCGCTACCCCAATCAACCCGAACCATCGCTAAATAAATCAACAAGCGATTGCATATTTTTTTAATCGCCTAGTTATTGATAGGGCGGGTTTTGTCTTAATATTATCGTTAAATGGGTTACAGGTGACCCGAAACCCGAAGCATTGCCAAATAAATCAACAAGCGATCACATATTTTTGGTAATCGTATAGTTATCGACAGGGCGGGTTTTGTATTAATGTTATCCTCAAATGCGTTAATGGCGACCCTAAACCCGCCCCTACAATGGTACGGAGGTTTATCCTAATCAGCCCAACTTATCGCCAAAGTGAAAGTTGTTTGGACAAACACTGCCATTGAGCATCTTCAGTCGATAAAAGCTCCCTCTAAAACCGTTTATTGTTTAATGCCGTTTCTGGAATTCCAGTAAGCTTGTAAAGGACTCATGGTGCGATTTAACAACTCTTGCATATCTAAAGCCGAATGTGCGCCAAAATTAAGACCTGAATAATATCCGTAATCATAGGCATAACCAGCGTTAACAGCTGTAACATAACCAAAAATTATGTTGGATAAATCTTCGTAAACTCCATTCACATCTGAAGGCATATCCACTTGCCAAATATCGCCATTAGGGAAGTCTCCATTTTGAAATTGTGCGCTCTCACCACCAATACGATCCCACATGTCAGTTAGAGTTTTTTGCGTCCAATTTTCATTATTGGTATTAGCTGGGCTGCCAAAGAAGGCTCGGAGTACTGATTCAATATTAGGGCGATAACTAAACTTCGGCTTGTTTAGCCAATCCGCTGATGCAGTTACCGTCCTAACCCTTCCTCCATATGTACCAGTATCAAACAACGGTGTGTTATTCGAGGCATATACTACAACATTGCCATCTGTTTGAATCGCTAGGAAAGCACCAAGATTACCTGCTGTGTCAGTCGCCCAGACAGGTCTTCCCCGGTCATAAAGCACAACATTACCATCAGCTTGTACTGCAAATAAATCAGCAGTTGTTTGCTCTGTTCCAGTTGCCCAGAGAGGTTTACCCTGTGGACTATATAAGACTAAATTTCCATCCGACTGAAACACAAACTTGTAGTTATTGGGGGTAATCCATTGTTGCCCCCGATAATAATCCAAATTAGTTGTCCCTGGCTGAATAATGATATTCCCATTAGGCTGATCATAATTACTGCTTAACCACCGTTGGTCAGCATCGGTAGCATTACACTCCGATAAATAAACAATGCCTTCACTCTGCCGTGTGGGAGCATCAACACAAAGATTTGTCCCGGTCCTTTTAAGCAAAAATCGACCACTACCAACAGAAACTAAAGTCCAATTTTGATCTGGGTCACTAGCATCGCAAGGCCAAACATTAATTTGTGCCCCGCTATACAAGTAATGGGCATTTAAACAGTTCTCCGTAGAACGGTGTTTTAAAAGAATGCTGCCAGAATTACCTGGCAATCTTTCAAATTGTTGGTCTGGGTCGTTATCATTGCGCGGATAGATTGACATCCTGGGATTGCCATCGATGGGCTCAAAGTTCTCATTAGTGTTTAAAGCTACATTATCTACAGAAAAGGTTTCAGCTGCTTGAGCCATTGAGGCTCTAGTAACTAAAGATAAGAACGTTGCTATTCCTAATGGTAGCCAAAGCTTATTGGACATAATTTATTCAGTAAGTGAGGTCTAAGGAAATAACCACAAAGGCACATTCGACCTAGGAACTCCCTAAGGGTAGAGCACCAAGGAAATTTATCTGTCCTAGTCTATGATCTGCTTGTAGAACAAGCTTGGGCGATCGCTTACCATCGGAATAGATGAGCGATCGCAACTACTCAGATTATCTTACCAATTATGTCAACCTACCAGGGGTTGAAAGATGAAGTGTCAGGGGTTGGTGCGATCGCATATATCTAACCATGATAATTCCCCTGATCAAATCCAGTATAAAACAGGCTAGAAGCCTGTTCCACAGGAGTAGTATAAAATTGGTAATAGACGACAAGCGATCGCTACTTATGATATTTGATATAATGATTAGAGCAAAAAGATAAAAAATATTAATATGGATAGACTAAATTACGTCAAAATCAAAGAAGAATTACCTGAAATTATTGAAAAAGTATGTAATGAACATGATCCTGTTATTATTACTACAGAAAATAATCCTCCTGTTGTTTTAATGTCCCTAGCAGATTATCAGTCCTACGAAGAAACTCTATATTTACTCAAAAGTCCTAAAAATGCTCAACGTCTGCGAGATTCTATTGCAGAATTAGAATCCGGTGGAGGAATGGAAAGGGAATTATTAACGTGAAACTGATTTTTTCCGAAAATGCTTGGGAGGATTATTTATATTGGCAAAAAACAGATAAAAAAATTCTCAAGCGAATTAATCTTTTGATACAAGATATTAAACGTTCACCCTTTGAAGGAATTGGTAAACCTGAACCATTGAAGTACGATTTATCAGGATATTGGTCAAGACGAATTGATGATGAACACCGCATTGTCTATAAAGTTCAAAATGACGCAATTTTTCTATCTGAAGTAAGATATCATTATTGATATAGCATTTCTGAACGAGATGTAAACATTAAGCCAAGATCTCATGAGCTTGTACAATGGCCATAGCATACTCACGCCCCTGTAAATCGGCAAATTCTACTAAATAACGAGGGGATTCTCCCTCATAGATTTCTACAATAGTTCCAACCTGACCAATCGGTAATTGTTGAATGGATTGATATTCAAACTCTAGCAGAGTTAACTGCTCCATAGGAATTGGTTTCAAGTTTACGACGGTATCCAAGAGAGTTAATTTTGTCATTTATTCAAAAATCAAAATTTCTATACAGGCAAGATGCCTATTCCACACAGGCAAGATGCCTATTCCACAGTAGAATAGAAGAAAGAGGAAGATGTGAGTAGGTTGTGGTTACGGTGGTGTGATCAAGAGGGTAAGCCGATTCCCACAGGAGCAGAAAGTAGTGAGATAGAACGACAACGAGCCGATACACAGCAGCAACGAGCCGATACACAGCAGCAACGAGCTGATACACAGCAACAACGAGCCGAGCGATTAGCTCAAAAGTTACGAGAGATGGGAGTTGATCCAGATCAGGTGTAGGGGTAGGTTTAGTAATAATTTAGGTGATTTCCTCGGCGAAGAAAAATCCTGAATGTTCATGGTAGTGGTTGCATTACTTACCTAAAGGTAACAACTTCATTCCCAGTGAGATGCTTCAGCGATCGCACCTACAACAACTACCTCAGAAGCCAAAATTCTCCTTAGCTAAACATCGACTGCTAATAGGTCTTTTTGCTGCTGCTCTTACCAGTTCAATCGTTTTTACTCCAGCAGTTTATCCCCAAAGTCCTAGTCCCTCACCATTTGCTCGTGAGGAATTGATAGCTGAGATTCATGAATATGCTGCACGTCATGTAGAAAATGAGCAGTCCCTTCAAACAGCAGCAGTAGTTAATATCTTTTCTGCCAACAAAGCAGGAATGACTCGGGGAGAGATTGGCAAAATCTATGAGGAGGAATATACTAAGCTCAAGAAAAAGCAAGATGCTGACCTATGGCATAAAATCCAAAATGACCTTTTCAAAAATCTGGGTTGGGTTTCAGCGGCAATTTTAGGTTTTTTGCTGATCTTCCGTGATGTAGTTACTGGATGGGTAACGAACTTACTCAATACTATTGTCACTTGGATTTATAACCGCTGTGCAGGACGTAAATTCTTCTGGAGTATTTCCCTAAAACATTATCGCCAAGGCTTAATCAAAAAGCATAACCAGTTAAAAATGACCTTTCGTACTGAGCGCCCCCTGAGTCTTAGGGATATCTTTGTTCCTCTCAAGGTCACTGGTACTAATGATAGCGAACTAATTGATGCTTACCGAGCGATCGCAAATAATCGTCGTCTGATGGTAACAGGAGCTCCGGGTTCGGGTAAATCTCTACTGCTGAGACATCTTGCATTACGCTATGCTCTCAAAGAATTCCCAGAATTCCCAGAACAACCGATTCCCGTTTTATTGGAATTGCACCGCCTCAGCAACTCCAATAAATCCCTGCAAGATTGGTTTGTCGATGCCTTGGCTAGAGATGATTTTCCCCATGCAGAAAAATTTGTTGACCATAGTCTAGAATCGAATAACCTACTGCTCCTATTTGATGGTTTAGACGAAGTTAACAGCGGAGAGCGCCATCGGATTGTTAGACAAATCAAAGACTTATTGGATAAACACCCCAAATGCCGAGCCATTATTACTTGCCGCACCGCAGTCTATCGAGGAGAGTTTAACGATGTAGTGGACAAAACTCTGGAAATTGTCGATTTTAGCGATCAACAGATTCAGCAGTTTTTGACTTCTTGGGAAAAGGAGATGCAGGAGGGTAAGTCTGTTGAACAGTTAATGCAGACGCTACACGACAAACCGAAAATTATGGCGATCGCTCGTAATCCTCTAATTTTGACTATTATTGCCTACCTTTATACCGATACCCCATTTATTCTTCCCCACTCCCGTGCCGAATTTTATCAAAAGTCTACGGATATTCTCCTCGACACTTGGCGTCGGGAACACAATCAATTCCAAGCAAGGGAGAAGAATTTAGTTATGCAGCATTTGGCCTTATTTCTCCAGGATAGTGCCAAGCCACGCCAGCAAGACAAACTTATTATCGATTATCAAACCTTGTTAGCGGAAGTGAAAAAAGTACTTCCTGGATTAAGTATTGAGGAAGAAAAGGCAGTACCTCTGGTAGATGAGATAGAAAAGCGTAGTGGTCTACTCTTGAAAGTAGATCGTCTAGGCGAGAAGTATCATTTTGCCCATCTGACTCTACAGGAGTTTTTTGCTGCTGCTGCACTGCGGGAAAAGGCTGATGGTTTGATAACTCGTTTCCAAAATGACCCTGATGCTTGGCGAGAGACAGTTAAGCTTTGGTGTGGGTTAGCTGGGGATAGTAGTGATTTAATTAGCAAGGTATATGAGACAGATGCCATTACTGCTTTTGAATGTTTGGCAGATGCTCCAAAGGTAGATCCAGATTTAGCGAAAAGAATTATAGATCATTTCAAGATACAGTTAGGAGCAGCTAGTGGAGATAATGCTATCGCAAAAGCTTTCGGCAATGTGGCAGCCAATACTAGTCCTCGGGGTAGCGCTGTATTTCAGTTTTTGGAAGATACTTTAGCAACCAGTAGCGAAGAGGCACGCAGAATAGCTGCCGTTAATGCTCTGTCCTTTACTAATAGACCTAAAGCAGCTCAAGCTCTTTTTAAAGAATATTCTCAACCAGAAATACGTAAAGCTTTGCTCAGGATGGGGGATGTAGCAGTATCACTACTTGCTGATTTAGTTGCAAGCGGTTCTGAAGATGCCCTAGATGCTTTGTTGGCAATTGGTACAGCGAATGCAGCTAGGGCAATTTTACCCTTGTTGTGGCAAACCCAAACAAATGTATCCTACCAAGCAGCATGGCGTTTGGCAGTGCTTTTACAACAACCAAGCATTGAGGTGGTGCTACGAAATTACTCATTGACAGAGGAGCAAAGAAGAGGAGAGTGGTTGGATTGGATCTGGAAACCTTTTGATGAGCCTACAGATTCTGCTTTACCTATAATTGCTGGTAGGATAGCTTATTTAATATCTAAATCTCCAGATGAAGCGATTCCCAAAAAGCAACTCCAGATCGATTCAAGATTAGTGATACCTCTTTGTTCTATAGAGCTGGTTGGTAGCACAGATTTCTTGACTATGAAACAATATAAACCCGGAGGTAAATCTATAAAAGGGGTTAAAGTATTCCAGTACTTATTGTCTAGTTTAGAATCGAGAAATAAGCTTCATTTAACTCATGTAATAAGAGCAAGTTCTAAACAAGTAACTAAAAATCATTGGGTCAATATTTTTAAACCCATCAAATATGAATTTGATAAAAGTTGGCATCATGCAGTCATTCGCCTAATCTATAAAATTATTTATATAATTTTAATATTTATTTGTATATATGCTATTTCATTTCCATTTATGTTACTGATACTACTCCCATTAATTATTATCTCATTCTTATTTTCTTTGTTTTTTATTAATAAGCAATATGAATCTTTCGCATGGATTATATTATCATTAATGTTAATTTATTCCTCCCTATTTGTTACTTTTTTTTCACCGCTATCTTTAATGAAAATATTTTCTGATTTACAAGGATTGTTGCTAATTGGGTCGATACTAGTAGTAACATGTATACTACTATGGATAATTGGGAAAAGACGTGAACGCAAAGCAGAAAATCCTCTAGCAAACATCTTATACCAAATCCGGTATAAATAGGCCGGTTATCTTTTGAGGATAAGGCAGAGGGCAGAAGGAAAAGAAGGTTTAAGCGAAACTGGGTGTTTGGAAAGCGGATTTGGTATTAGAACCTCAACCAAGCCATGTCTCACCTGCCAAGAGATAGAGCGATCGCGCCACTAGGTTGTTGATAGGGCGGATTTTGTCTTAAGTTTATCGCCAAATGCGTTAACGGTGAGTTTTTAGGTTTTAGGTTTTAGGTTTTAGGTTTTAGAGTGCGATCGCAAAAAAGAAAATTCCCATGATAAAATTCAGCGGTGCGTTACGCTTCACTTCGTTACGCTAACACACCCTACGAGGGCTACAAGCTTAGGCGATCGCTAATTCTACGACAAATTCTGGCGGCAGCTCATCTTTCTTCGTAATCCAACACAAACATGCTCATTAGGTATATCCTTTCGGAGGAAATCACCTTACTTTTGCGTAAAATTGATCTTCCTTACAGATATGTAAATAGAGAGACATCCATAAGACTACCATACCCCCATTGACGTCAGCGCCAGTGGGGGTTTATTTATTTAAGGATGGTTCTGCTCATACCAAATCCGGTTGAGAACAAGCGTGTTACTTAGCCCCCTAAATCCCCCAATTCTGGGGGACTTTGAACTATTGCTCACGTACTTTGAGAAGCGGATTTGGTATCAGTAGGCTACTTGGTTTTCTTTTTCACTGTCCTCATCAGCTTATTGATGGACTTGAGCTGAATTTGGGAAAAGTAAGCGATCGCAATAATAACAGCTACTGCCACACCACCGTACATCAGCACTGGTAGTAAGCCTCCTGTACCAAATGGAGTGGTTGGATCTGCCGGGTTAGGGTCATTGGAAGCCACCACAACAACTGGTTTTGGCCGCACTTTTGGTTGTAGTGCGGTTAATTCGCTGTGAAATTGGTTGTCTTGATTCGAGAATAGTGTCAACATAGTAATAGCCTTCTTTATTTGGGCAAGTGAGTCCGCCCCCTGACTGGTATCAGGAGTAAACGGATTGAATAAACAAACGATTCAGTAAGTAGGAGCGCCAGCAGATTCGCAGTCCGGTTGGCGCTTTTATGTTCTTACTAGAGTCGTAAGTTGATTAAAAGCCAGATGTTTTGTAGCTTGACTAGAATACAACCTCTGTAAATATTCAATCAGTAGATGGTGAGGATTTCAACAATTGAGAGGTAGAAATTACCGAATATAAATTACCAAACATCAGCCTATCGTAGGGTGTGTTAGCGCAGCGTAACGCACCGCATCATAACGCACCGCATCACGGTTACAGTCCACTTCAGTGGACTTGAGCTATTAGCCCGGAGTTTAAACTCCGGGTGGGTTTTGGACTTAATTGAGAATGCTGCATTATTACTAAACCAGTGCGCACGGAACATTAGACAAAAATCACTCGTCAATATTGTTATGTCCTCCAGGTAATCAGGGATTTCCAAGGTTGATTTGGATGTAAAATGCCCATAGCAACTCGACCACTTCCTGGAAAATTCTGAGTTGAATAAACCAGAAGCGTCACAAATGCAAGACTCTCAGTTCAGCAACTCATTCTTCAGGAAGAAGATGGGCTAAGTTTTTGGGCTTTACTAACTTTTGATGTTGCTGCTCCTAAAACTGTTCCAATTGTATTAATTGGAACCAGCCTATCGTAGGGTGTGTTAGCGCAGTGTAACGTACCGCATCACGGTTTCAGTCCACTGAAGTGGACTTGAGCTATTAGCCCGGAGTTTAAACTCCGGGTGGGTTTTGGACTTAATTGAGAATGGTGCAATATCCGAGCAAAAGACCTTTTCTGCTAGAGTCGTAATTTGATTGAAAGCCAGATATTTTGTAGTTTGACTAAAATCAAGCCTCTGTACATATCCAATAAGCAGGCGGTGACTCTAACCCAGATTAACCATTTAGGGTGTTTTTGTTGAATTAGTCGATAGCGTAAGGTGTTGAGATTAGCACGGTAGTCCTCTGGGAGAAGATGGGCTAGTTTGCTGGTGATGTTATGTTGCCTCCGTCTTTTGGACTTTCGCAACTTCTGGCGCGACTTTACCGGATTCAGACTCCCCTTCATAACCTCCTTCAGAAACTCCTTCAGAACCTCCTTCGCATACTCTCTCGCCCCCAGCTCCAGTAACAGCCTCAGCCTCAGCCTCATCAGCCTCAGCAAAAGTCCCAGCTCCAGCAAAAATACCGACCCCAGCAACAGCCACAAAAGTGGCTCCTCTTTTCGTATGTAAGGCTTCTTTTTTTTTCTTGTCATCCCTCATCCTTATTACTAAACCAGTGCGCATAGAACATCAGAGACAGTATCAGAGGAATTACTCATCAATACTGTCGTTTTTTCCAGGTAGCCAGAGATTCTCAAGGTTGATTTGAACGTAGAATGCCCACAGCAACTCGACTATTTCCTGGAGCATCCTAAGTTGGATAAACAATAAGGGGCGCTGCTGGGATTTCATTCGCTGATGCAAGGCTTCTAGTTCAGCAATGTATTCTTCTGGAAAGAAAAGTTGACCTGTTAAAGTAAGGGATACTTGGTTTCGCTGTCTCAATAGTAGGAGTAGCAGTGTCATAAAACTGAGTACTGATAACCCCAAGAATAGCCACGTCTGAGTTCGTAACCGCGCCAGCTCTAACTCTTGCAAATGCAGCGGTAACAGCCCCCGATCTACCAAAATCCGCTCCCGCGCCAGCTCCCGCCCCAGCTTCTGTTTCAGCAACTGCTTCTGCGCCAGCTCCCGCCCCAGCTTCTGTTTCAGCAACTGCTTCTGCGCCAGCTCCCGCCCCAGCTTCTGTTTCAGCAACTGCTCCTGCTCTCGCTTCAGCCATTGCTTCAGCCACTGTATCAGTTCCTGCAACTGCACCAATTCCTGCTTTAACTCCAGTTCCTGTTTCCACAACTGAGCTAGCTCCTGAGTTTGTCTGTAAGTCGCTGTATGAGTACGTACTGCTTGCACCTGCCTCACAGAGAAGC
>JAAHHL010001000.1 GCA_010672185.1 Caldora sp. SIO3E6
AGAGCCGGAGAAAAGCGCTTAAAGTTTTATCAACGCCGAGTTTATCGAAAAAAGAAAGGCTCATCTAACCGAAAGAAAGCCATTAATAAATTAGCTAGGCAGCACCTCAAAATAAGTAGGCAACGTGTTGGCGAAGCCTGCGCGAAGCGCATAGAACATGCCAAGAGACTGGCACGTTGCGTAATCCGGTCTAACGACCTGGTTGCCTATGTTCGCGCAGCGTGCCGAAGGCAAGATTTGAGAGTCAAGAATCTAGTTAAAAATCACTGTCTAGCTAAATCTATTAATGACGCTGGTTGGTATCAATTTAGGAAATGGTTGGAGCATTTTGGTCAAAAGTTTGGCAGAGTCACTGTTGCAGTGAATCCTGCTTATACAAGCCAAAACTGCTCAGAATGCGGTGAGGTCGTGAAAAAGTCACTATCAACTAGGACTCATGTCTGTAAGTGTGGGTGTAAACTAGGCCGCGACCACAATGCCGCAGTCAACATACTAAAAAGAGCCTTAGGTACGGTGGGGCACACCGGAACCTGGATCATTGATCCAAACGCTATGCCTCGCTTCGCTCACCATGCTTCGCAAACGGGAGATTTGGCCTCTACTGTTTTTGGTTCCGGCCAGAAACAGCAAACCGAGTCTATGAGCGAAGAATCCCCGCTCCTTTAGGACGGGGAGTGTCAATGCTACTACTTAACCTGAGAAAACTAGAACGACCATTAATCGGTTTAGCTAATCCTCCCACAGGTATGGGGTGGTTCATTAGCATCCGACTTTTTCCAGGAGGAATCACTAGTTGTGGAGGAAAGTCTTGTTGTCGCCTTCCTCGCAACACATTATCCACTGCACGAATCCCTGCTCCTGCATAAATTTCCCCATCAGGATTGTCCCTCATCGTTGGCTGCTGTTGAAACGGTGCATCCGGCTCCATCAAATAACTGGCAGCTTCAGAAACAACTAGAGTTACAGGTTGCCTGCTGGGGTTATGAACAATCACCCCCAAGTAAAGTGTTTGTAAATTGGGGGGAGTATGGGTGAAGTGATGAGCAAAAAGAGTAAATTTTCCTTGGAAAGGGAAGTTGAGATGAGCCGTAGAAACTGTTTTTCCCTCAGGAGGAAAGGTGGAAAGTAAGATTCCTTCTTTCTTCACCCATTCTGGACTATTGCTGTTGAACATTGGTACATTGTCCAACTTTCCGGGAAGCGATCGCACCTCATTTGCCCGTACAATTTCTTGAGGAGTTGTCGCCGAAGTTTGAGGAGATGCCTCTGGGAGATTTGAGTTTATTGTAGTGCAGGATGTCCATCCCAAAGTCAGAGACAATAAAGCTAAGAGGGTTAACTGGTTATTGGTCATTGGTCATTGGTCATTAGTCATTAGTCATTAGTCATTGGTCATTAGTCATTGGTCAAAGTTCACAAACAACAAACAACAAAGGACAAACAACAAACAACCAACAACAATTCCCTCAAAACTCGATACCGGGTTGTGCCTTAATACCCTGTTCCTGGAAAGGATGTTTAACCAAAGTCATCTCTGTCACCAAGTCTGCTCGCTCAATTAAAGCTGTTGGGGCTCCGCGTCCAGTTAGAATAAGATGAGTATCCGCTGGCTTTTGTTCTAACCCAGCTAAAATTTCCTGAATATCCAAATAACCCAATTTCAAAGCAACATTAACTTCATCTAGAAGTACCAATCGGAAGTCTGGGTTAAGAATAAATTCCAAAGACTTCGCCCAAGCCTCCTTAGCTTTGGCGATATCTCGCTCTCTATCTTGAGTTTCCCAAGTAAAGCCTTCTCCCATAGCGTAAAATTCTAACTGAGGAGGCTGACCATCTGTAGCGATTGTCCAATGTTGAAAAGCTGCTTTTTCTGCTGGTTCCCAGGCTCCCTTAATAAATTGTACAATTGCCACTCGGTAGCCATGACCAAGCGATCGCAATACCATCCCTAAAGACGCGGTTGTTTTTCCCTTGCCGTTACCGGTATTAACAATAACTAGACCCTTCTGTTTCGACGCTTGGGCAACCCTTTGGGCTTGCACCTCTTTGCGCCGCTGCATTTTTTGTTGGTACTGCTCAGGTGTTAACGTTGTCATTGGTTATTGGTTATTGGTTATTAGTCATTGGTCATCATTCATTAGTCATTGGTCATTTGTCAAGGCTCACAAAAAACCAAGGACTAATGACAAACAACCATTTTTCAACTTAGCCAGGAACCATCCCAATCAGGCTGTTCACCTTCTTCTATTAAGTGAATTTGATAATCTTTGTGAAGTTCGGGCTTCTGCACCTGATCCATCCAAGAGTAATCCCAATTCTGTTCTTCTTCTTCGATTAGCTGTGCCATATCTCCTTGATAGCTCTGATTCACTGCTATAGCTTTAGTGCGCAAATGCTGAGGTACATAGCGCAGGTGAACAGGCAGTCCTTGCGCTAGTAGATATTCTGCTAATTGCTCAGCATGAATGTAAATTCCTTCATAATGGAGACTTTGCAAAAGTTCCTCAAAAGTGGGCCACTGCTCATCTTGTTGTTGAGATGATAACTGTGAGTCGTTTAGAACAACAGAGAGAAGATTGCTTGGCATAGTTGAAACTGATGGTATGTAAGACAAAATTACCTTAGGTTGTGAACAGTTTCACACAACCTAGTTATGAAGTTTTATTGCTACAGTAAGCTCCCAGTTTACTGGTGAATTTGTCCAATTTTTTGCCTGTTGCTCGACAAGGTATTGGAGAGTCAAGAGCTACTTTGTACATTTCCCGAAAAGAAGGTTTTGACATTTCGGCAATAGCGAAAATTCTCTGAAGACAGAGATTTTGAGCCCTCCCATAAGCCAAAACGCACTTAAATTGCTTAGTCCGAATATCTGCGTCCGGTGCATCTGGTGCGTCAGCACCAATTCGCAATTTCTCATGCACAACCGCTTATTTCCAACCTCTTTCACTCTTAGAATATGTACCTAGTTTTGGTTAACCAAACTCTGAGGGAAAAAACTCCTACTCCTCAGGTTAGAACTTATTGCTATACTCATCCAAAAATCCTTGCTTGCTGCACATGCGACCCGAGTCTCAAAATGCCGATCTGAATGGTAGTTAGAACGCCTTAACATCTGCTTAGGTAAGATTCATCCATATAAGCAAAACAATACTATGATATCAATAAAAGTCACACTTGTTTAGGGGGATATTACGCCATCAGCTCCTGGAAATTGTTTTTTGGGAATCGGGAATCGGGAATCGGTCAGTGTCAATGAGCCA
>JAAHHL010001001.1 GCA_010672185.1 Caldora sp. SIO3E6
CGTGAGACTCTCTGACTCGAAAGCAATATAGATAATCAATCGCTTGATTTGTAGAGCTATGAATATCAATCACATAGTTGCCATCAAGACATAGAGATTGTAGCTGATAGCGGTAACGCTGATGCAATGGCACTCCACTAGGAGATTGTATTTTAGCTAGTTCTTGAGCAAAACTTGCCTGAATTCGTTTCAGATAATTGCTGTAAATCTCAGTAATGTCAAGATTAATTTGAGATTGGGCAAAGGCAGCTAAATCATCATCTTGTTTCTCATAGTCCCAGAAAATACGGTTCCAATCCTTGCCATCATAGGGGTTAAATCTTCCTGTCGAAAAATGGTGATGGCGTTGATTCGTGCCGAGAGGATTGCAGACAGGAACCAAACAAATTTCCCCAACTAGCTGGCTATCGTCAAGAGTTAGGAGAAATTCAATTAACTGATGAATAACCGCGTTACCGACAATTTCTGCACCGTGGAGGTTAGCCTGTAGATATGCCTTCTTTCCTGGTTTACTACCACTGAATTGATATACTTGAATTGCCAAGCGATCGCCTGAAACTAGGTGTTGAATCGGAATAGTAGTAATCTTGGGAATCATTGATAATTGATAATTGATAATTGATAATTGATAATTGGGAATTGGGAATTGGGAATGGAAAATTACTGGAAACGCCAATAGCCTGACACTGATTTTTTTTCGCTAATGTGTGATCCCCCTAAATCCCCCTTTACAAGGGGGACTTTGAGGTATAGCAGTCGCCAGGGCAGTTAAGACATTCTCAGGTAAGGCAAGTGAACAAGGGGCTTAAGCCCCTTGTCCTAATCGCCTTGGTGGTTGCTATATAACAGTGTACTAATAAAAATGAGAAACGCTATAGTACTAGAAGTTTACTTTTTGTCCTCCCGGAAAAAGGGATTATTTATTGTTACTATTTTGATGTTTTTAAGATTAATTGATTTTTTAGGGTTTTTCAGAGAAATCGTTTTAAAATTTTTGGGAGTTGGCAAACCGTCTAGTGGATTTTCCTTGAGGGCTGATCTGAGGAATTTTGCTGGGGAGAATTTTTTGCCAAAAATGTCCTTATTCTTTGCCATGGCTTGTGTGACCAATTAATTACTGTGATGAAAATTGTGATACAGATGAATTTGTTTGTCAAGGTTTGTCCTTTGTCATTTGTCCTTTGTAAAGAGTTGACTATGTTTACTTTTTATTTACACTTACCTAATATTAATTAATACTAGAGCAGTAAAAATTAGCAGAATCATACCATTGACATAATATCATAACAGTTGTTATATTTGACATGACAACTGTTATGATAAATAGGAGCATCTTCTTTTGTGGAGTGTCTAGCTATTTATTAGCGGCATCAAGCCTAATTTTGGGGTCGCCGCTCTACTTACAGCGACCTATAGCTATGGGTTTGTATGGATTAGCACTGTTAGGCGATCGCTGTTGATTGGAAAACAACAGGAAAGCGGATTATCTTGGCTCTAGTGTTTGCTCTAGTGGCACTTGGCATTATTACATTTGCAACCCGTTCAGCAATGGGTTTTTAAGAGTACTCGAATGAATGTATTAGCCACAGACATAAACAATAATTTGATTGTTTATGTTTGTACTAATAAACAATCAACAATTTTTCTTAAAATACAATATAGTACGATATTTCAGCTAGACATAGAAAATTATATAGCAACCGCCCTGGCGATTAGGACAAGGGGCTTCAGCCCCTTGTTAACTTGCCTTACCTGAGAATGTCTTAACCACCCTGGCAACTGCTATAAATACCTAATTTTTCAAATAAATACCGACAATTTGAAAATAACTTGCTAATAATAAAAGTAAATAGCTGAAGCTACAGCAAAATTTACAGGAGCTCATTATGTCTATAAATCCACGGGAGTTTATCGAGACTCTAATTAAGCGTATTGATTTTACTCAAGAAGACCGAGCCATCCTCAAATCTCAGGCAGATTGGGGGAAACAAATTGCTCCAGACATGGCAGATCACTTCTATAGCTACCTGGGTAGTGATCCAGAAATGAGTAGTATTTTGAATGGAACAGAAGAGCGTATCCATCGCCTACATAAAACTTTTATTGAATGGTTTAATGAAATGTTTATAGGCATAGATGATTGGGGCAACGATTATTCAGAACGTCGTTGGCGTATTGGCTTAGTACATGTGAAAATTGGTATTGGCCCTCAGCATGTCGTACCAGCAATGGCAACAGTGATTCATGAAGTTGGCAAACGACTAGAAGCAGATGGCAAAGACCAAACCCTACTAGATGCTCTGAGCAAGATTTGCATGATTGATTTGGCTTTTATTGATCAAGCCTACATAGAAGTAAGTTCTGCCGCTATTATCCAAGAAACTGGTTGGACAGAGGCTCTATTCAAGCGCATGGTCACAACTTCCGTCAGGTGAGCGAAAAAAGGAGTGAGGAAACAAGTCAGCAGACAAGGAGACGCGGGGAAGCGGGGACGCGGAGAATGGAAATCCCACTTCATATTTCGTTCACCCACTTCCGTCAATAGTTCACCGAATTATCTCAAATCCGGTTCAGCCACCCTCGTTTTGAGCAAATAAAGAAAACCCTGTAGAGACCTTGCATGCAACGTCTCTACTATGTGTGCTCTAATAGCTTTCCCTATCGAGTGAACGAAATATGAGCTGGGATTTATAGCCTCAGTGTTAACCAATTATAAGTTCTCTCCTGTATCTCCATCTCCCCACACCTCCCACACTCCCCACACTCCCCACCCTTCCCACATTCCCCACACCTTTTGAAAGCTCACCTACAGCAGTGCACAGATCACATATATATTGTGCGCCAAGGCAGACATTGAGCCTGTAAGACTGGAAAAATTTGATGAGATTATTCATGAGTTATCTGTGATGTCTTTAACAGTTACTGACTAGACATTGCCAGTAAGTTGTTATAAGGAATAACTCTAAAAGGGAATGCTATCTAAATTTTCCACCAAATTTGCAGAGTACAAGCCCTCACACACAATACAGCGCAAAGCGCTGTAACAAAGTACAACAGACAAAAGTCCCCCGTGGCACCAAAAGGCGTAGCATCCTCTGGCTTCCCCCTTATTAAGGGGGACGGGAGGGGGATCTCCAAGCTCACAAGGGTAGGTTTTTAATATTTCGGTCAAGATAAGACAAGGGAGGAAAGTAGACAAGTAGACAAGGAGGATTTTTGACGAAAAACTGGGCTTTTCAGCATCAATGATTTTGGCA
>JAAHHL010001002.1 GCA_010672185.1 Caldora sp. SIO3E6
CGCCCTCCACCGACGTGCGCCCTCCACCGACGTGCGCCCTCCACCGACGTGCGCCCTCCACCGACGTGCGCCCTCCACCGACGTGCGCCCTCCACCGACTGCGCCCTCAATCGACATATTTATATATAAGCGCACACCTTACCCATTATGAAATAATAATAGCAAAGAACAATGAAGAACACAACCAACCGATGCTTTTTTTGAGGGAACCACAAAGTCACAAAGTTCACAAAGGAAAGGAAGGAAGTGCTAAATTTTCCATCAGTTCGACCATAGCACGAACCATCGGCATTCCCGTTAAAATTTCAATCCAATACCATTGTCCGTTAGGATTGAGTTCGATAAAGTATAATGTCTCATCATCATCGCGAATAATATCAAATGCACCAAATTGTAAATCAAACTCATCTAGCATTTGCTCAAGTTTTTTGAGATAGTCAAGGGGTAACTCATCAGGAACATGAACGAGTTTTTCTGGTTCGGTTACCCGCCAATCTAAGGTAACATCGGAATCCTGAGTATGCTCTGCCTCAATGCGGCAAACAAAATGATGCTCTCCGATTATAGTTACCCGGTACTCTGCTTTCTTGGCAATACGCTTTTGAATAAAGACAGGGGCTAATGGAATGCTCTCTCGAAATTCTTCAAGGGTTTCCACATCAATGGGACGAGTATAGCAAGCATACTGTTTGCTATCATGCAAGAATCCAGAGTAGCGCATCGCTTTGATAATACAGCGTCCTTGCTTGCTAACAAAGCGAAGAGCAGCTTCATAAGAATTAGTGACAATTGTTGGTGGGATAGGAATTTCCAGCTTTTGGGCAATGGGTATTTGATTGATTCTATTAGCTGGCAATCTCATGTTGTAGTAGTTATTAACCCATTTAGCTTTGGGGTAGAGTCCAGCAAGGGAATGAATTAAAGATTTCGTTTCTTCTTGACAATACTTAATTGCCCAATCATCCTGGACTTCTGGGGACACTAGATAATCATCTGGCTTCCGCCACCAAATCACAGCAACATCTTCTACTTCCCTTAAAGAGTCTGCAAAGGACAACCAACTTTGACTGGATTTTCCAGAAGCCTCCCATTCATAACAATATTGACTCTTTTGAATAAAGCTTTCTGAATTTAAGCGAATCGGCTGAACTGTTGATTGTTGCAGTTCCTTGATAACTACATCAGCGTGAATATCTGATTCTGAGGTGACAATTAAAATATTTGTCATAACTAAGTGAGTTGAAATACAATAAAAAGACCTGTAATATAGAATTTATACAGGTCTCCCAAGTGATTTCTAGGAAAAATGTACCTATCGTAGTGACGTTGCACGCCTAAAAATGTAGGTTGGGTGGAACAAAGTGAAACCCAACACAGTATACTTGGCATATTGGGTTACGCGATTGCGACCCTAAACCTACTTATTGCAGGATTTTAACTGTGCCGTGCTAGTACAATCCTTTTCAAAAATCGCCTTACATAAAAGCTATAGTTAAGTAAAAGCTTTAGTCATCTTCTTTTTGATCTTCATCTGACCGTGAAAATAGAGTACCAGTAGAACCAGTGCGAGTACACCAAGAATTACTCATCGCAGTAATATTAGAGGTTTGGGTACTGGGATCGTAACTAGGTGACTCATCAGAAATGTCGTACTTTGGCACAATACTGAGGTGCATCATTAAAGGATATGTCTTTTTGTCTAGCGCTACCTGAGTTGTTGTCATAATCGCTACCCTTGATCGAAACTTGTGTCTTCCTCCCAAGGATACAATTTAGTCCATTAAGTTGTATAGTCGAATAAAGTCCTATAAAGTCGTATAACCTAAGAAAACTTAAAAAAAATCAAGATAACATTTTATCCAAGTCGGAAATAGTCGGAAATAGTCGGAAACAGTTAAATATAGGCTTATTTTTTTAATCAATATTAACTTGTGAGGCAATTTTATGAATATTGAGGAAGTACTAATGTTCGCAGATAAAGTTGTATTTGATAACACAGGTAACCATTTAGATGATATGCAAATTGGTGTCATTGAAGGTGTTTTAAAACGACAAAAGTACAGTGATATTTCCAAAGACTTGAATTGCACAGAAAGCTATGTGAAAGATATAGGATACGAGCTATGGAAATTGTTGTCCACAATTTTTCAAGAAGATGTCAATAAATCTAATTTGCGTTCAACTCTATTGCGAAGAGGATTAGTAAATAATGGCAACCTTAATCTTTTTGGCAATGGCAATATAGGTAGTGTTGGCAATATAAAATCTTTACAATTTTGTCCTACCCAAGACCAATCTCCAGAGTTTGTAAGAGGACAGAATCAGGTGAAATTTGAAGCAGCTATCCGCTTAAAGGAGTTGGGTTTAACCAATGAACAGATTGCCCTGTGTCTGGATATGAAACTAGAAGATGTTGAACAGCTTGGTAGTTTGTAGCTCAGTAAGCTGCTTCTTAGTATCAGTAGAGGTCAAACTTTTTGCTAAGAGAGCGATCGCTACCGGGAGTATCCCAGTCAAGAATGTAGTGCTTGAACACAACCAACCGATGCTTTTTTGAGAGAACCACAAAGTCACAAAGTTCACAAAGGAAAGGAAGAGTGCGCCTGAAAGCTCTATATATGGTATGGTTAGGTGACTCCGGGTGAGCGATCGCGGTAACGCAAACATCTTGTTCGCTTGTGTTTGTTTGCGGGTTTGGTGCGTTACGCTCCACTTCGTTACGCTAACACACCCTACAGAGTTTGCTGTAGGGGCGCACCGACGTGCGCCCTCCACCGACGTGCGCCCTGCATCGGTGTACTGCAAACCAATCAATACAAATTCAAAGTGAAGTCATGGATGCTCATTGGTGCTGTAGCATTTGCGATCGCTCTTGCTGGCAGTATCCTTACCCCCAATAGCCGTTGGTTCCGACGGTTACGCCGTCCTCGTTGGTTAACCTTTGAATGGGCGATACCGATAATTTGGACAACTATTTTTATCTGCGGCGCAATTTCTGCTTACTTGGTGTGGGAAAGTGCTCCTGGTAGCAGTGAGAGTTGGTTTTTGATGGGATTTTACCTCTGTGTAGAAATTGCTATTATGGCCTACACACCAATTATGTTTAGGTTACGCAGTTTGCTGGTAGGGACAATCATCGGTGCTATTGGTTCAATATTAGGGATTATCCTTATTGGGAATATCTTTCCCGTCTCTCTCACCGCTGGGTTCCTACTCTTACCCTATGTCATCTGGAGTCCCTTAGGTTCCTATGT
>JAAHHL010001003.1 GCA_010672185.1 Caldora sp. SIO3E6
CGTCCCGCTTGAACTTGGTTAATCTGGCTTCTCGTATATCCGGTAGGGTCATTAATTTGTTGATAGCGATCGCTAGCTTGTTGCCAAGTTACTAGAGCTTGTTCCGGTTGAGCTGTCGATAATTGTAATTGTCCCTTAACATCAAGGGTTTGAGCCCATAACCTGGTACGCTCTGGGCTATCTGCCAATTGTTGGAGCAAGTTAAAGCTTTTGGCGATCGCTTCTTCTGCTTGATACCATTCTCCTGTGCCCTGGTAAACTAAAGCAAGATTTCTCTGAGCGATCGCTTCACCAATTCTATCTCCTTGGGTAACATAGTTATTAATAATCTGCTTTAACAATTCAACGGCTGCGGTATATTGTCCCCTATCATAAAGCTGCTGTGCCTCTTGTTCTAAGGTTGGTGGTTGGTTGTTTGTGATAGAAGAGGGTGTAAGAGAAGCTTGTACTTTCCCACTGTCTACACCGCAAGCGATAGATAAGATACCAATAGTTAAAGCAGTTAATTTATTCATCTCTTACCTCTTATTACTGCGAAACCAATGGAGGACGATACTTAACTATTATAGCGTTTCTATGACTTATGAAGTACACTGTTTGTCTCAAAGTCCCCCTTTTTAAGGGGGATTTAGGGGGATCAATATGTACCTCACAAGTTGTAGAGTTGCTATATAACGGAGCATAAAGATTGTTGAATCATGGCTTATAGGGATTTTAAAACCATTAGCAAAGCCAAGGCTAGCTTTGAGCTAGATCTTAGTCTAATTGATTTGTTTCCTCAAGTCGAGTTAATTGAGCCGAGTGCATACCTGAAAACGACCTTGAAACGTAATTTAAAAATTGCTTTTGATAACGACACAGAAAAAGCTCGTTCAGAATTGATTATTGCACCTTTACTCATTGAGCTCCGAGAGTTATTTAACTGCAAAGTCAGTTTGTTTTCTGGTCGAGAATTTAATGTTGATGCAACCCAAGGACTTAATGGGTTTTGTGACTATATTGTCAGTGCTTCTGAGTTTACCTTAGAAATTGAAGCACCAGTAATCACCATTGTGGAAGCTAAAAACGAAAGTACCAATGCTGGATTGGGACAGTGTATTGCCGAGATGGTAGCAGCACAAAGATTTAACCAAGCTAGAGGCAAAACTATTCCCCACATCTATGGAGTCGTTACTACAGGTAGAGTCTGGCGATTTCTCAAACTTTCTGCTCAAACTGTGGCAATCGATAATGAGGAATTGGTGATTGAGAATGAAGATGATTCAAGTATTTCTAAGATTCTGGCAATTTTAAGTGAACCGATTCAAGGATTGAACTGACACACCTAAAATAGTGGAATAGGTAGGTTGGGTGGAACGTAGTGAAACCCAACACAATGTGCTCCCGTGCTTAACGGAATTTGGTTTGCCAGCCGAGACTTTTGCTAGAACAATCACTCTTTGAGAACGCAGACTGGTTATCCATAGCTGCTAGGTTACCATATTTTCATCCTGAGTGATTAAAATTTCCATTAATTCAGTAAAATTACGGCTACCCTTAGCAGCAATCAAGCTAATGTTGAATGGTGGGGCAACTTGCAACAAATCGGCAAGTCAGGACAAAGAGTCAACAGCAGCTACAGTATGACTGATTTCACTGTTGATAATTCTACACCTAGAGCCGGTCTTGATAATCCTTCAGCTATGAAAAAGTGTGAGAATGGTTAGGGCGTCTCTTCAAATTCAAAAACTCGATGTAGTGGACTGACACACCTAAAAATGTTGTAATAAGTAGGTTGGGTGTAGCTTTCTTCGTAACCCAACAAGGTCGAGTGCTGCGTTGGGTTTCACTTCGTTCCACCCAACCTACATTTTTAGCTGTGTCGCGCCGGTAGTGGAATTTGCCTAGCATATACTGCTATTACAATAAGAGGGTAGCACTTACATTTTATGCTAAAAAAAACTATGGCTTCTACAGTCATGACCCCAGTTTTGATGATTGAGCCTTCATCATGGCTTCGTTCTGGAATCACTGTTGAAAAAGTCAATGGTGTTAACCTGATTAAATTTACTAACGAGTTACATACCCGATTAGAAGAATTACTTGAAAAGCGCAAAGTTCAACTACTAACTCCCCAGGAAGAAACTGAATATGCTGGAATTACTGAATTGGAGAGAGTCCTCACCTTTGTAAACGCTAAATTAATTGCTAGTTGTGAGTATTAATGAACGTACTCGGCAATTCGTTCGCCAAAGAGCAAAGTATTTGTGTGAGTATTGTCACTCCCCAGAGCAATCTAGTTCAGATATCTTTACAATTGATCACTTACTGCCAAAATCTCTAGGTGGCTCGGATCAATCTGAAAACCTAGCTTTAGCGTGTCGTCGCTGTAATGAGCGTCGCTACAACTTTATGACTGCTACTGATCCCCAGACAGGAGAAGAGGTTGCCATATTCAATCCTCGCTTGGAACAATGGTCAAACCATTTTACTTGGATATCTAATGGACTAAAGATCGTTGGTACAACCCCCAAAGGTAGAGCAACTTGCTACCGACTAGACTTTAACGATGAGTTTCACAATCAAGGATTCATTCAAGATTCTAGGCAATTGTGGATTAGGGGTGGCTGGCATCCACCTTCAAATGATCCTTGTAGGCAATGAATAGTATTAGCAGCATATGTACACACTGCACAGTTATTTCCTGGCGATCGCAGCTATTCTTTAAAAAATTGACTCTCTCGAATTAAATGCTGCACCACAATATCATTACTTCCTTGGCGTATGAAGATATGTAACCGCATCAAATTCAATGCCAGATTTCCTAACTGACTTTCCCTGTTCCCCTGTAGATAATGGGTTTTGAGTAGCTCCCAATTTATTGCCATTGAACACCACCTAAGAGAGACTTCACAATTTGGGAGGCCGTAGGGGCGTAGCATTTGGGCGATAATTTAAGTACATATACCTAAATATACCTATCCAAATGCTACGCCCAAACCCCTTACGGCTGAGTGTGTTTCTTAGGAATATTAATGAATGTACTCGTCTAGCAGTCGTATTACTTGCGGCGAGGCTTAAAACCGCTTATATATGGGCGCACACTTTTACCATAATAAAATAATGATAGCAAAAAATAATGGCTAGCGCAACCAAAAAAGCTGATGGGGGGTGTGCGGATTGGGCGCACGTCGGTACCAAAAAAGCTAATGGGGGATTTGCGGATTGGGCGCACGTCGGTACCAAAAAAGCTAATGGGGGATTTGCGGATTG
>JAAHHL010001004.1 GCA_010672185.1 Caldora sp. SIO3E6
GCTCAAGTCCACTCAAGTGGACTGAAGATTTTTGGGAAGATTGAGTCATCTTTAGATGACTTTGGCTATTAGCAAGGAACTTAAGTTCCTTGTGGGGCATGGGTTTTACGTTAAGTTGACACCAATGAGCATTTGGGCAATAATCCAAGCACACAGACCTGAATATACCTATCCAAATGCTTCGCCCTTCGGCCAACCCCCTTGCTTTTCAATCCCTAAAACCTAAAACCTACCACCTACCACCTACCACCTACCACCTATCACCTAAAACCTAAAACCTACCACCTAAAACCAAAACCTACCACCTACCACCTAAAACCTAAAACCTAAAACCTAAAACCTAAAACCTCTCAAATCAACCCACGCTTTTGTAAAATTTCCTCAACGATCGGGTGTACACCAAACCACAAATCATCATTACGATACTCTAGGATATACAGATTATGCAGTAAATCCAAAAAAGTTTCATTCATACCATCTTCTGGAGCATAATCATTGTAGACTTGTGCCAAAACTTGATAGTCGTTTTTTCCTAACGGTTCAGTAAACTCAATCCGCAGATTTGTCAGAGCTTGTTGCAAAATCTCCTCTGTGACAATTATATCCTGATTATCTGGGGTACGTCGCAACTGTACTAAACATAACTGACAACATTGACTTGCCAATCGAATCAACTCTCGCAATGCGCCGCCACTTTGAAGAATAAGCTTCTGGGCAACCTTTTGCTCAATTAACTGATGAGGCATCCGTTTATACAAAATTTTCTCAAACACCTCCATCGCTTGGGGAACCGGCTTGGCATCCGGCATTCTCTCTGCTCCCCGGGCAAAAAACTTCATCGCCCACATCGACTGCACCTGGTTATTGGTAGCATTGCGAAGAATACCCCTTAATTGCTTATCCCTAGTGGCAGCCATCGGAATCGTGTAGATAATCTGAAAAGAGGGCTGAAATAGGGTATTGATATTATTTCGATAAACGCGATCGACAATATCTAAATCCAGTTTATCTAAATCATCAATAACCACCAGCACTTTTTGCCCGGAAGCTGCTTCGATAGCCACCGCAATATCATTAATCCGATCCACTAAATCGGAAATTCGCCGTGCAAATTCCGTCTTAATTTCTTCCCGAATCACAGAATTTGCCTTAAGGGTAGCTTTAAGCTTAGTAAAAAATTTCGCAAACCAAACCCCTGCTCCAGCTTCGGTTCCAGCTTCGATTTCTACCCCAGAATCGAGGGAACTACTTTCAGTATAGGTATGCTTACTAAACCACTTATACAAATCTTTTCTTGTCTTAGAGCCAATCTTCACTTGACGCTCTTCAGCAGTTTCCATTAATTGCACTGCCATAGCAAACAAGATATTAACATGATTGACATCGGACATCTCAATAACATCAGCAATGGAGAAAAAGACAGTAAAATAGCGGTCTCCTATCCGACGGCAAAATTCACTCAGTAATGTGGATTTACCGGACCCTCGATGCCCAGTAAAAATAATCTTATTATTGTGAGGGGAACAATCCTCAACCAACTGCTCCAGTTTTTCTAAAAGTTCTGTTCCATACTCAACTCGGAAGCGTTTCAGCTGCTCCGGTGTAACCAGGGGTAGCAGTTGCAAATTCTGGAAAGCTGTGCGGAAGGATTCTAACCGATAATTCTTCATCTCCACTGTGAGGAAAATACCTCCAATATACTATTGTAACATAAGTAGGCAGGCATAAATAAACAGAAGTATGTTAACAAATATTAAGGGAGATAAAATCCTCTTGCCTTCTGCCCTCTGCCTTCTGCCTTCTTCCCTTCTGCCTTCTGCCTTCTGCCTTCTGCCCTCTGCCTTCTGCCTTCTGCCTTTTGCTATAGCTTATATATTATTAACAACACCAACACGCAGACCAATCCGCTGATACTTCAAGGCATCGTAAGGCATTCCTGTGTGCATGACTTGAGAGTTATCCCAAAACACAATATCTCCAGGTTGCCAAACATGGGCGTAAACTGGTGTACAGCTTAAAATTTTTCCAAACAAATCCTGCCAATACTGTTTAGCTTCTTCGAGGTTGTCTTCTAACCCCAACAGAATCGAATTATCAGAACCCAAATATAATCCTTTGCGCCCAGTTACTTTGTGAGTGGAGACAATGGGATGTAATTTCCGGGGCATCTCCTCTCCTGGTGGCGGGGAGATAGGTGACAGGTGATACATCGAAAGTTGCTCTAATTGCTGCCGATGTTGACTATCGAGATTATGGTAGGCTTCCACCATGTCGAGAAAGTTAGTAGTATGAGGCTGTCCGTTCGTTCCTTCCGGAGGAATTTTCACGCCATAAAGCATTACTACATAAAGGCTATTCATGTCCAATCCCTCTGTTTTGGGGAGGTGGTCTTTGTCTTGATGCCATCGCCAAGCAAACTTACCCCTAATCTGCTCAGAAAGACCTTTGGGATTGCCTAAAATAGAGACTCCTGGACTTTGTAAGTCTGGATTGATTTCAGGATCTAGAGACTTGGGACACCTACCGAGGTTTGAGTCACCGAATGTCTTGATAGCAAAGTCTTTCAACTGAGTTGCCGTCAGTTTTTGCTTTTTGACCAAAAATCCTAGGGCGCAAGCCCCTGAATTCTATTCATGGGGAGCGAGCCCGTGGGGAATTTATTCCCCGTGTAAATTTGCTATTAATTCGCTAATACTAATATTGCATCTATCGGTTTATTTCTTCATTTCTTTCCTAAGTAGCAAGCATTAATATTACTGTTATTCTGTACTTAAGTTTGTCAAAAAAACAGTATTTTTTTGTAATGTTTTGCTTGTTTTTTTGAGTTATACGGTATATACTAAACATAGTATATAAAATTAAGGAGGTGATAGAAGAAGTGTTAGTACTGGAATATAAAGCTGTGGTCAAAAAAACACAAGCAATTGCTATCTCAGAAGCTATCCGGACTTCTCAGTTTGTCAGAAACAAAGTTTTAAGGTACTGGATGGACAACCGTGGTATTGGCAAAAAAGAGCTTTATCAGTACAACACTCAATTAAGAGCAGAATACAGTTTTGTCAAGGAACTCAACTCCCATGCTTGCCAAGCATCAGTAGAAAACGTAGAACGCGCAATTCAACGATTTTTTGCTAATTGCAAGTCCAACAAACCTGGCAAGAAAGGATATCCAAGGTTTAAAAAATATAGCCGTTCTGTTGAGTATAAGCAGTCGGGTTGGAAGCTTCACCCTACCAAACGTCGAATTAAT
>JAAHHL010001005.1 GCA_010672185.1 Caldora sp. SIO3E6
TATCAAATGGGCTCAAAAAGCTGGCATTGTTGTGGAAAATCCCTGGGTAATCTTCAAGCTGAAAGCTGAAAGCTGACGGCTGAAAGCTAAAAACTGATAGCTAATGACTTATTCAGCAGACCCTAGTTATGAACCTCCTCAAATGGCAATTCCAACCGGAAAAGCAAAGTACAAGTTGGTTAGGGACAATTCAGCATCAGAGAGATGAAATTGAAGCACTATTGATGGATAGTCCTAGTTTAAGGGGACAGTTAGAGCCTGGATTGGAGATGATTTACCCGAAAGCAGTACGGGATGCTTCTAGAGAAACAGATCTTCCCGAAACAGCATTTCCCTTGTCTTCTCCTTTGGAGATAGAAAAGATTTTAGACCAAAGTTTTCTACCGGATTGAGGTGAATCAATTATGGAAGAAACAGTTGCGGAGATATGTAGGAGCGTAGCATTTGGGCGATAATTTAAGCACTCCAGACCTAAAGGATACCTATCCCAATGCTACGCCCAACCCCTAATGTACATGGTTAGTAGCGGAAATACACACTCAAAAGCAAACTCCTGTGGAACACGCATCCTGCCTGTATTTATCCCCAAACAACCAGCAACATGACAAACTTAACCAAGCCTGCTCTCAAGCATCTATATAAAACTGATGAATATCTTTGGTTAGAAGAAACAATTAGCCTCTTGAAGGCACATAGCTTGGAGGAATTAGACTTAGAGCACTTAATTGAGGAATTAGAAAGTTTGGGCAAAAGAGACCTGAATAAGGTCAGAAGTCTATTAAGACAAATCATGGTTCATCTGTTATTGCTCGAATATTGGCAGGAAGAACAGGAGAGAAATTATCGTCACTGGAAAGGTGAAGTCACGGCTTTTAGAGCAGATTTACGAGATGCTCTAACAACCAGTCTGGAAAATAAATTAAAGGAAGACTTAGAATCTATCTACCGAACACCTTTAAAAATCGTGCTCCAAAAAACCGGCTTATCCAGCAATACCATCCCAGATAACTGTCCCTACTCTTTTGCTCAGTTGTTCAATGATAATTGGTATCCAGAATATTGAAAATAATGAACATACCAGTAGAAATGCCTAGTGGCAAAATTATAAACCTAGCCCGCTTTATTGCTTTGCTTCCAGATAGCGAGCTAACAAATACTAGCTATCAGTTAATTTTAGAAGGATATCCCAACCCCATTAACCTGGAATTATCCGATGCTCAGATTTTAAAAAAGATTCTAGAATTGTATCAATCTAAAGCAGCTAGTGACGGTCAAACTGTATGGAATAAAAGTAAGCAACTAGAGAAAAACCAACGAGCCATAGAACTTTTGGGAAAACAAATTGAACAATATAGAAATATACCAGAATCCGAGTCTCTTGCCAGAAGAGAACTATTTGAAAGCTTCAAACAAACCATGGATTCCCAGCGTTCAGATGGCCAAAAGTTATATTCATAAACCATGATAGTCTTTATTGACTCTGGCGTATTAGGAAACAGGCAGTAGTATTCTTAAATAAAGAAGAGAAAATCTTGCTAGAACTCAAAAACAAAATTAAAGAACATACAGCCATTGTTGGTGTCATCGGTTTAGGATATGTCGGTTTGCCCTTTGCTGTAGAAAAAGCTAAAGTTGGCTTCTCTGTGCTTGGTATCGAGCAAAATCCCGTTAGAGCAGAGCGGGTTAATGAAGCGGATAATTACATAACTGATATTAAAGACGATGAGTTGAAGCAGGTAGTCCACAGCGGCAAACTAAAAGCTAGCAGCAGTTTTGACTGGATACCTCAAATGGATGTAATTGTCATTTGTGTGCCCACTCCCTTGACCAAAAACCTCACTCCGAATCTCAGTTATATTGAAAATGTCACTAGGGAAATTGGTAAGTACTTAAGAGTCGGTCAGTTAGTCACCTTAGAATCTACCACCTATCCCGGTACAACGGATGAAGTAATGCGTCCTGTACTAGAGCAGCTTAGTGGTTTAAAGCAAGGGGAAGATTTTTTCTTGGCTCATTCCCCAGAAAGAGTAGATCCAGGCAATAAACGCTACACAACCAAAAATACCAATAAAGTTGTCGGAGCTTCTGATCCCCATTCCCTGGAAATAGCTACCCTCTTCTATGAGCAAACTATCGAGCAGGTAGTTCCTGTTACTAGTGCCAAGGCTGCTGAACTAGTTAAGGTGTTTGAGAATACCTTCAGAGCAGTTAACATTGCCCTAGTTAATGAACTGGCTTTATTGTGCGATCGCATGGACTTGAATGTGTGGGAAGTACTGGATGCGGCGAATACTAAACCCTTCGGTATTATGCCCTTCTATCCAGGTCCAGGAGTAGGAGGTCATTGTATTCCCCTTGACCCCCATTATCTAGAGTGGAAAGCCAAAGAGTTTAACTTTGAGACCCATTTTATCGCTTTAGCTGGGGAAATTAACCGTAGGATGCCGGAATTTGTCCGGGAAAAAGCTTGGCGAGTGCTCAATCGTTTAGGAATAGCTCCAGCAAGAGCTAAAGTATTGATTATCGGTGTTGCCTATAAAAAAGATTTGGGAGATTGGCGAGAATCCCCGGCTCTAGCGATTATCAGTTACTTATTAGCAGATGGGGCAACTTTAACTTACCATGACCCCTATGTACCAGAAATTGCAGTAGCAGGGCAGACTTTCCCCTCAGTGGAATTGTCAGATACTGCTATTAGCAGTGCTGATTTGGTAATTATTACTACCAACCACAGCCCAATAGATTATGCCAACCTGGTGGAAAAAGCTCAAGCTATTCTGGATACGAGAGGGGTAACTCGGCACTTAGATGGTGACAAAACAAAGGTGACTTTATTGTGAAACAGGTAATTGTCGTTGGTGCAGGCAACTGGGGTAAAAACCTGGTGAAAAACTTCTCTCAGTTGGGAGCCTTGGCAGGAGTTGCTGAGATGAATCCTGATTTAAGAGCAGCTATCTCAGAAAGTTATCCAGGAATCACAACTTATAGCGATTATCAACAAGTCCTCGCTACAGATATTCCCGCAGTAGTCTTAGCAACCCCTGCACCTACCCACTATCAGCTAGCAATGGCAGCACTGGAAGCTGGGAAGGATGTGTTTGTGGAAAAACCCATGACTCTCACAAAAGGGGAGGCAATCGCTCTAGCTGAATATGCCAAGCAGCAATCTCGTATACTGATGGTAGGTCACCTGCTCCTTTATCAACCTGCGATCGCTTGGATGCGGGATTATTTAGCCAGTGGGAAAGC
>JAAHHL010001006.1 GCA_010672185.1 Caldora sp. SIO3E6
TCCTTAGTTATGGCCTATGGATTACGGCTGCGTCCTAAAATATTAATGCGTTTTGCCGTTCAAATAGCTTCAATGGGCTATGCAGTCCCAGGTTCAGTAATTGCGGTAGGTATCCTCATTCCCATTGGCAGATTAGATAACGCGATCGATGCCTGGATGCGTAGCACCTTTGGCATATCCACCGGTTTACTCCTCAGTGGCACGATCACTGCTTTAGTTTTTGCCTATCTAGTGCGCTTTCTTGCTGTATCTTTCAATACAGTTGAAGCCAGTCTAGGTAAAATCAAACCCAGTCTAGATGATGCTGCTCGTTCCCTTGGTCAAGGGCCAACTAGTACTTTGGTTAAGGTACATGTACCAATTATGTGGGGTAGTTTGCTAACCGCTGCAATGTTAGTATTTGTTGATGTTATGAAAGAACTACCTGCAACCCTGATTATTCGACCGTTTAATTTTGATACCCTAGCAGTAAGGGTATACAATCTAGCTGCCGATGAACGGTTAGCAGAAGCCGCAGGAGCCGCATTAGCGATCGTGGCTGTGGGAATTGTACCAGTAATTATTTTGAGTATGAGAGTTGCTCAGTCTCGAGTAAATCGAAGCAATGGTTGAGAAGACCAGACAAGGGAGAAAGTATAGCAGTACGCTCTCGTGTATTTACAGTACAAATGCTCTAAAGCATCCTGATAAAGCTTCCATTTATAAATGTGTAAATACACCAGCGCGAAGCGCTATAAATGATCATTTTTTGAATTCAAAATGCAAAATTTGCCGAACTCCGTCCCGCTGCGCTCTCACGTTAGCGTCTACGCTTTGCTGCTATGCAAACAAAATTCAAAATAAGGAAAAGATTTTACATTGATTAATTTTGGGTACAAGCCCCCACTAATTGTCTTTAATTTTGAATTAATAATATTGAAAGAAATAGAGATGGCGAGGGCTGATTCGATCTAAGCGTCTCAACGATTTTATAGGCTTTGGGGAGGCGACCTGGGTTAGAAAAACCCTGATCCGGAGAAAAACACGCCTATTTTTTACTCTATCAATCCTCAGTAAAAGTTTGATATACATGAGGTTCAGCTATTATTGTCACCCCGTCAGGGGTATAGACCAGGCGGCAGGGGCCTTTGATATCTAATTGATGGCATTGATGGCTATGTTTGCCTTGTTTGACCACAATCGGCGGCTCGTTTTGATTATTTTTGGTATTGCTGGCAATAGTTTGTTGGTTGATAACGACGCAGGTCTCCACTTGTCTAGGGCGCTTATACCAAGTTCCTTTCGGGCCTCGGTGTCCGGCGATGACTACAGGCATTCCTTCATATAGGGGAATCATCCAGACCCGATCTTGCTTGGTGGCTCCTTTGATTCGTCCTTGACTGAGAAGGCGGCGGACTCTGGCTTCAGAGATGCCCAGCATGAAGGATGCTTCTGTGCTGCCGACGTGGGTTTTTTTGTTCATTTTTCTGTTTTTTCTATTGCGTGCTAGTTTTGGCTTGGCTAAGGTGAATCATTAAATCAAGGGGAGGTGATTAATTAGCGTTGCCTCATCGAGTCGATTGATTCGGGTTTTGAAGTAATAAGCAGTTTTTTGGACTTCAGTCCAAAAAGAAGCCAGAAACAGCAAGCCCTAATTATTGGTAGGGGTAACAAGACAGTTAAAACGTAATCAAGGTGTAGGGTGTAGGGTGTAGGGAAAAAAGACCGAGCTTCGCCTATTTAGTAGGAAGGTTGAATTAGGACTAATCAGTGAACAGCTGTAACCAAGCCACTAAATCCGCCACACCTGAGAAATCTAACAATGCCTTTCCTAGTTCTTCCACCTCGGAGAGGTTGAGTGTTTCTATCTGAGCCTGTAAATTGGGCTCAAGAGGCCCTACTCGATAGTTGAGTTGTTTCAAAAGCATGTTAACTTCACCTTTCCTTAGACCCCGCTCTTCAGCAGCGGAGTCAATTTCTTGATAAATCACCGATTCCCGCATAATATCCTCCCGTAGCACCGACTGAATTAAACCTTGTTTCAATACTAACCCAGCCAGAATTGCCGTTGAAGCTGCCACATTACTTTGGCGTTCCCTATTTGGGAGCATTTTAATGCGATCAGCAACAGCCTGGAGAACTGTGGGGCGAGCGACATCAAACTCAGTAATCATGTTATATTCAAGTAGTCTTACAGATCAATAATAGAAAATCCTTGAATCCCTGTTGCCCTTATAAAAATAAGGGTATAGGATTTAGCGCCGCTTCAGTTAAAGGCGTTTTCAATAGGTTTAGTTTGACAGGGACTTCATAAAGTCTTCCCAATCCCAATCTGCGCCAGAAATGCCGAAGTCCTGGTATGACAACTTTGACAACATTAAGCTCGATATCCGGTCGAGTTTGATCAAGAACTAATAACTCCAGTCCGGCATGTTCGATTTGCTTCTGGCACCATTGTATATCTTCCAAAATATCCTCAGACCAGAGTTTTGGATAATCCCTTGCTTGTTTTTGAGGGTGATAGGGATGGGGAAGAAGATAGGGTTGATTGGCTATTGTTGCTGTTGTCCACCATGTGAAGACTGCGCGATCGCTATTGGTTTGGATGGGAGGATAAACTGTACAATCACCGTCATAAACAGCAACCGCAGGTAAACTTTGGTTGACTTCCGTGAGCGATCGCAAAATTGCTATCTGGGGGTCAAGATGAGCACCAGCACCTAATAAGATATCCTCGGCAGGAGCATTGCGACGACGGGATAGGGCAACAAAGACAGGAATTCCCAAATCGTGGCTAACATCCAAAACCCATAAATCCCGATCTAGGTGAGCAAAATACTGTTGGAGATGGTGAATGTAAGGATTATCAAAACTATCGAGATCAACTCCTGGCACTTTCAGGCGGTTATACCACCAAATGGCAACAGCATCCCGTTCCACTAATTCCATCATGCCTTGGAAAATAGCCTCTTCGATCGCATTTCCGGCAGAGGTTCCATTGGTATCTGCCCAACAATAAGCCGGTTTGGTAACAGGATACAGCGCTTCCCGCTGTTACGAGGTACAGTAAAAACGACGAGGAAAAAATCTATCCAATCTTGACAACTGATTCAGGTGTACCTCATTGCATCGGGAACCGCTGTAACCATGATAGCAGTAAGCTGTAGGTAGCCATTTACTGCGTTTTTCGGTTAGAGACCATACGGGAGTCCAATCGATCACTTGCTCCGGGTCGAAGGGTTCGGGAATATATTGGAAGTAGTGA
>JAAHHL010001007.1 GCA_010672185.1 Caldora sp. SIO3E6
CCTTTAAAGCTATCGAACTCAAAGAACTCGCCAAACGCACCGACGGCGTATTTCTTCCCAAACGAGATGGTGACCCCATTTATTTTGTGGAAGTCCAATTTCAGAAAGACGAAGACTTGTACTACCGCCTCGCTGCCTCGACCCAACCTACATCTTGAGGTTTTTTCCCTTAGCTTTAACTAGGATAGCGATCGCTTATGGTGAAACCCAACGCATCACACTAGGCATGTTGGGTTTCGCTATCGCTACACCCAACCTACTTATTTCACTTTGGTAGACGTAGGGGCGTAGCATTTGGGCGACATTTTAAGTACATAGACGTAGGCATATCAATCCAAATGCTACGCCCAGACCCCTTGGGGCAAAGTGTGTTTCTTGAGGTTTTTTCCCTTAGCTTTGACAAGGATAGCGATCGCTTACAGTGAAACCTAACGCATCACACGACCTGTTGGGTTACGAAGAAAGCTACACCCAACCTACTTATTCCACTTGCGACAGAGTCAAAATAATTCAAAGTCCCCCTTGTCAAGGGGGATTTAGGGGGATCAACAATGTACCCCATAACAGAGCAAACTGCTGTAATTTATGCGTCCCCCAGAATTGGGGGATTTAGGGGGCAAATGACACATTTTCAGGTGTGTCTACTACTGCACAGGAGTTAACTCCCTTTCTTCCACAGCTTCAGAACTAGCTTCCGCACTGTCAGCTTCAGAAGGTGGTACAACTTGCCAGAATTGGGGGAGATATTCAGACCAGTTGCGCAAAATCATCTGAGCTTTCGGACTACCAGTCAATTCTGCATGGGATTGAATGAGGTCTTTGAGCTGCTGTTCTCCCTTCTGGGAACTAACCCGTTGAATGCTGACAATTTCTGGGTTGACTTTGGCGGGGAAGCTGCCATCTTCGTCTAGGAAATAGGCAAAACCACCAGTCATACCAGCACCAACATTGCGCCCCGCTTTGCCTAAGACCACAATTACACCACCAGTCATATACTCACAACAGTGGTCACCAGCACCCTCAATTACGGCACAGCCTTTGGAATTGCGGACACCAAACCGCTCCCCGGCTCCACCATTGGCAAACAGAGTGCCACCAGTAGCACCGTAAAGACAGGTGTTACCGACAATCACGTTTTCTGCTGGGTCGTAGGTGGCTTCTGCTGGGGGTTTGATAATGATCTGACCGCCATGCATACCTTTACCTACATAATCATTGGCTTCACCATTCAAGACAAGAGTCATGCCTGGTAGATTGAAAGCACCAAAGCTTTGACCGGCAGCACCACGGATATTGAGAGTAATTTGTCCCTCAAAGCCAGTATTGCCATACTGTTTGGCAATAGCACCTGCTAAGCGAGTTCCCACAGTTCGGTCAGTGTTAACTATTTCTAGATCCTTAGTAACAGAACCTTGGTTGCGGATACAAAGCTGAATTTCAGGGTCGTTTAGCAGCTGATCATCGAGTACAGGTCCATTACTGTGAACTCCTTGATGGTCGAGGAAACTGCGGTCATTCCGAGTATCTGGTAATTGCAATAAGCAATTGAGATCCAGCGTAGATGTCTTGGTTAACTGGACATCTTCCCGCATTTTCAACAGATCAGCCCGACCGATAACATCTTTTAAAGAGCGGTAACCTAATTTTGCGAGGAGCGATCGCACTTCTTGGGCAATAAAGTAGAAGAAGTTAACGACATGATCTGGAATACCGGTAAAACGCTTACGCAGTTTTTCCTGCTGAGTGGCAACTCCTACAGGACAGTTATTGGTATGACAAATTCTGGCCATAATACAGCCTTCAGCAATCATGGAAACTGAGCCGAAGCCGTATTCTTCTGCCCCCATCAATGCCGCTACTACCACATCCCAACCAGTTTTGAAGCCACCATCAGCCCGTAGGAGGACGCGATCGCGCAGTTGGTTTTCCATCAGTACTCGATGCACTTCTGTTAAACCTAGCTCCCAAGGAACACCAGCATGTTTAATGGAGCTTAGGGGAGAAGCACCAGTACCACCATCATGACCGGAAATTTGGATGATATCAGCATTGGCCTTAGCTACTCCAGCGGCAATTGTCCCAATACCAATTTCTGACACTAACTTCACCGATACCCCAGCTTGGGGATTAATCTGATGCAAGTCAAAAATTAGTTGAGCCAGGTCTTCAATAGAATAGATATCGTGGTGAGGTGGGGGGGAAATCAGAGTTACTCCTGCCTTGGACCGTCGCAGCATGGCAATGTAGGGACTCACCTTCTTACCCGGCAACTGTCCTCCTTCCCCTGGTTTAGCTCCCTGAGCAATCTTGATCTCAGTTTGCTTAGCACTCATCAGGTATTCTGGTGTTACCCCAAAACGCCCTGATGCTACCTGTTTCACTGCCGAAGAAGCAATATCTCCTTGACGCAAACCTTTAAGGTGGGAGAAGGTAGCAGAATTTCCTGCCTCATCCACATCATTAATCACTTTGAACCGCACTGGGTCTTCTCCCCCCTCACCGCTGTTGGATTTACCACCCAGTCGGTTCATGGCGATCGCTAAAGTTTCGTGAGCCTCTCGCGATAAGGAACCGAGGGACATGGCTCCAGTGCAAAATTGCTTAACGATTTCTTCTACAGGTTCGACTTCTTCAATATTGATACTAGCTCGATCACTATGGAAGTCCAATAAATCCCGCAAAGCTGTTGTCGGTCGCTCTTCTAAGAGTTTCCGATACACATCATAATGGTCATAGGCTTGTTGATAGTCGCTGGTTTGCTTGCCGTTGCTAGAGGATTTGGCTTGAACAAAAGATGCAACTGCCTTGTGCAAAGCTTTAGCCATTTCGGGGCTGTTCATATGATACTCACCCCCAGGACGGTAGTTAACAAAACCAAAGTTCTCTAGTTTTTTGGTTGTCAACTCTGGGAAAGCCCGTTGGTGGAAGGCAATTACCTCTTGAGCTAATTCAGACAAACTCAATCCTCCCAGTCGGGATGCCGTACCATTAAAGGCTAATGTTAATAAATCTGAGCCAAGACCAATTGCTTCAAAAATTTGTGCCCCGTGGTAAGAAGAGAGCAAAGAAATTCCCATCTTCGAGAGAATTTTCAACAAACCAGCTTCCAAAGCCTTACGGTAGTTTTTCTGAGCTTCTTCTATGGTGATACTCTTAATTTTGCCCAGGGCCATTAGTTTCTGGGTTCTGGTATCCGCCCACTTGTTCCGTACAGATTCCCAAGCCAGGTAAGGACAAACTGCCG
>JAAHHL010001008.1 GCA_010672185.1 Caldora sp. SIO3E6
TTAATTTGGTGCATTTATTGTTTGGTTATTTGGTGCGTTACGCTAACGCTAACGCACCCTACGAGCTTAAAATGAGCTTGGGTAATTTGGTGCATTTATTGTTTGATAATTTGGTGCGTTACGCTAACGCTAACGCACCCTACAAGCAACTTTTAAATCTCAAAGTCCCCCTTTCCAAGGGGGATTTAGGGGGATAAAAATGTACCCCATAACCTAAACCCGCCCCTACAACAATTGATTTTGCCCAATTCTAAATTCTAAATTCTAAATTCTAAATTCCCATGCGTAATTCCCGATTCCCAATTCTCTTCCTCTTAAGCCTAACCTGTTGTTTATGGCTAGGTCATCCTGCTTCAATCGCTCAACCAGACAATTCTGCTCATGCTAATCAACTCCTACAACAAGGGTTTGAATACTACCAAACAGGAGATTATCAAGCGGCTATTAAACCTTGGAAAAATGCCTTGAACTTCTACCAAGAGACTAGCAACCATAAATACTCAGCCATGGTTCAGGAAAATCTAGCTAGAGCCTATCAAAAAATTGGTGATATAGAAGATGAAATTAGATACTGGGAACAAGCCAAAACTGACTATCAACAGCTAAGTAACTGGCAACAAATGGGGCTTATGCAAACAGAACTTGCTCAAGCTTACAATCGCTTTGGACAACCGATAAAAGCGATTGTTCTTTTATGTGGCTCTCTTGAGACTAGGGAGGAAGTTGCTTGCACCGAAGGTAGTTCCCTAAACATTGCTCAAAAGCTTAATGATCGAGAAGGAGAAATGGCTGCTTTGGGAAGCCTAGGAGAAATTTATCGTATCCGAGGGGAATATGAATTAGCGATCGCTCGTCTTAATGCCAGTTTAGATATTGCCCAAGAACTTAATAACCCAGCTGCTCAAGCTTCTACCCTCAACAATCTCGGCAATGTCTACAAAGCTCAAGGTCAACAGAGAGAGAGTTATGCTAACTTTGCTCAGCAACGGGGGGATAGCGAGCAGGAGAAAGAATACTTACAAGAAGGCCAAGGATATTATAACACAGCTCTGGATTATTTTAAAGATAGTCTCCAAATTGCCAGAAATAAAAATAACCAATTTGCTCAAATGCGATCGCTCAGGCATTTGATAAACCTTTATTACCGCTATGAAGCAATAAGGCAGAGAGCAGAAAGCAGAGAGTTGGACTTATCTGAGTTATCCATTTTACCCAATACTACCCAGGATGCTGAAGTTGCCCTGAAACAAACCCTGGAATTACTCCAGCAGCTACCAGATTCCCAGGATAAAGTCTATGCTGCCATCGAATTAGCCAAACTCAAGCCACCGACTCTGGTTGATGCGACTTCCCAACCCAACCGCTGTAGCAAACGTCAGCTAGCAGCACAAGCGGAAACCCTGCTCCAGCAAGCCGTCTCCATTGCTCAAAACCTGAAGAACTACCGTGCCGAATCCTTTGCCCTGGGTGAATTAGGGCATCTCTATGAATGCCGCCAAGATTATCAACAAGCCCTAGAATTTACTCAACAGGCACAGTGGACAGCTGACCAAAATATCTCAGCTCAAGATAGCCTGTATTTGTGGGAGTGGCAAGCGGGACGCATTTTCCAAGCTCAAGGCAAGCAAGAAGAAACTATCAATGCTGCTTATCAACGAGCGATCGCTACCCTTAATGATATCCGGGATGAACTACTGATTGCTGAGCGAGACCAACAGTTTGACTTTCGAGATGCGATTAATCCTCTCCACCGGGAGTTTGCTCAGTTAAGATTGGAGCGTGCCGAATTATTACCCGACGGTAGTCAAGAGTACCAAAAAGAGCTAGAATCTGCCCAGGAAACTATTGATTCCCTCAAACTAGCAGAATTGCAAAATTACTTTGGGGATGATTGTGCCTTTATACCCTTCAATCCAGAACGAGTTGACGAACTAGTTGGGGAAAATACCGCTGTCTTTAGCTCAATTATCCTAGGCGATCGCACAGCTATTGTCGTTAGTTTACCCAAGGGTAAAAAGCGACTGGAGTGGCTCGAGATTGAGAGTCAGAAGCTACGGGAGCAAGTCAACCAATTCCGCCGGGGATTAGAGCGCAAACGAGATCGTAACTATAATCCCAAACCAGGCCAAGATCTGTACAATCAGATTATTGCTCCTTTTGCCGATGACTTAAAGTCAGCCGAAATAGAAACCCTGGTTTTCATCCAAGATGGTATCTTACGGAGCATCCCGATGGCGGCTCTTTACGACGGTGAAAAATTCCTAGTGGAAAGCTATGCCATTGCCACCACCCCCAGTTTAGAGCTCACCAATCCCCAAACCTTAAACCGCGACCAACTTCGGGTTTTAGCCTTAGGATTAAGTGAAGCCAGTGAAGTTGACGGACAATCGTTTTCCGCTCTAGACCATGTTGAAGAGGAGCTCGAGGCAATTAAAACTCGATTTCCAGATAGCGAGCCGCTTTTAAATAAAGATTTTACTAAGGAGCGCTTCCAAGAAGAGCTAAAGCAAACCGTTTACCCCATACTTCATATTGCCACCCACGGACAATTTAGCTCCATTCAAGAAGATACCTTTCTCGTTACCGGCGATAGCGATAACCGCAAGCTTACCCTAGAAGACCTAGAAAACACCATCAGTGGCATCAGTAGTCAACCAAACTCCGGGGAATTGCTAGCCCTCACCGCCTGTCAGACAGCAGTAGGAGATGACCGTGCGGCTCTCGGTTTAGCTGGCATCGCCCTGCGAGCCGGTGTCAGCAGTGCCTTAGCCTCTTTGTGGTCGATCGATGATGCCTCCACAACTATATTCGTCAAAGAGTTTTACACCAACTTGCTCCGCCCTGGAGTCAGTAAAGCCCAAGCTTTACAAGCAGCTCAGCGAGCACTGATTAAGGCAAAGGACAGAAAGGATATTAAAGACAAATATGACCACCCTCTCTACTGGGCTCCGTTTATCCTTATCGGTAATTGGCTTTAATTTAGGTGTTAGGTGGTAGGTGGGTGAACGAAAAAAGGTGTGGGAGAGCTTTTTTGAGTAATGAGCAGTAGTAGGACTTCAGTCCAAAAAGAAGCCAGAAACAACCTTAGAACAAAACCCGCCCAAACGATAACCAAGGTAATTGAGAATTGGGGATTGGTTGCATTACCTGGGGAAGGTGTTGGGCGGGTTTTGATTGGAATATTGCTAGTCACATGACTTAAATTACCCCTAAACCCGCCCCTACAATATGTACAATTTAATTC
>JAAHHL010001009.1 GCA_010672185.1 Caldora sp. SIO3E6
TCTCTCTTCTTCCTCCGCTCCTCCGCTCCTCCGCTCCTCCGCTCCTCCGCTCCTCCGCTCCTCCGCTCCTCCGCTCCCCACCCTTTTTTTCGCTCACCCCTCCCTATCTCCCTCAGCTTCCTCAGCTCCCCCAGCTCCCTCAGCTTTCTACAAGTAGCCATTTTCAGCTAAAAAAGCTGGTGAAATAGCTTCTCGGTGTTCAGAGCCTAGTACCTGATAACCTAGCAATTTTTCGACGTACTTGCCTAAAATATCGCTTTCTAGGTTGACCCAGTTGCCTGGTTGTAACTGGCTCAGATTGGTTTGGGCATAACTGTGGGGAATGACTGCTGCTTTGAACCAACTGCCTTGGGGGTCACAATCGGCAATAGTAAGGCTGACCCCATTGACGGCAATACTGCCTTTGGGTACAAGATAGCGGGCAATGTGGCGCTCCCACAGCTGTGCTTCTGAAGAGGCTGCGGTAAAGTACATTTCCCAGGAGTTGGGAGTTCGTACCGCTTCCCTTAAGCAACCGATACTATCTATATGACCAGTAACAAAATGCCCTCCTAGTTTACTACCTACCCGTACAGATGTTTCCAAATTAACCCTAGGAGCCGCTTGCTCTGGCTGCCCAAGGGTGGTGCGGTATAAGGTTTCATCAGAAGCTGTTGCCACAAAGCCACTGGCCAAAATAGTCTCTACCGTCAGACAGATGCCATCAACTGCCACACTGTCACCAATGGCTAAATCCTGTAAAATAAGTTTTGAGGCATCACCTGTACAGGAAACCTCAAGGCGATCGCCTTCCAGCGGTCGAATTTTTCCCAGAGCTTGAATTAATCCTGTAAACATAGGGGTTAAACTCCTGAGCTGGGGTGGGTTTGCTGTTCATTTTAATGATGCACCTCGGTGCACCGTTATTATGTTTTTTTCGTGAAGTCTGAGAACAAACGTCCTGAGACTGCGTCATACTTGGAGAAGATTTCCTTATTGACTCCGACTTAACAAGTTAGGCTTTAAGGGCTGATCTTACGATTGCTCGGTGAAAAGATGAGAACAGAGCAGGCTATCCTGACTCGACTTCTAATCTTTCCAGTACTAGTGCAGCGGGGAAAAAATCACCCACCTCCTTAACAATAGACAAAAAAGCAGATACCATAGACTTTACAGCCTTCTGCTTTCCAAGTACTAGTTTACCGCTTAGTTTTGATGCCCCCTATGCCGAAAGTGTTCTAGAGGCTACGCTGATGATTGAAATGAAAGTTGCTGGAATTGCATTAGACGCCGTCACACGCAGCCCAATAGTGCTGCTGAAGGATGGATTGGATCGACGTGCCCTGCCCATCTATATCGGGCAAGATCAGGCAAAGGCAATTATCAGTGCTTTGGAGCAACATAAACCCCCTCGACCCCTGACCCATGATTTGTTCATTAATTTTTTTGATAGTTGGAATATCAATCTGGAAAAGGTGATTATTCACTCACTTCAGGAAAATACCTTCTATGCTATACTCTGCCTGCGCCAGGGTGAGGAAAAAAAAGAAGTTGATGCTAGACCCAGTGATGCGATCGCGATCGCTCTGCGTACCAACAGCCCCATTTGGGTAATGGAAGAAGTGGTTGCAGACGCATCCATCCCGGTAGACAGGGATGCAGATGAGGAAGAGCGCCGTGCTTTCCGGGATTTTGTTGCTAATATCCGACCAGATGATTTTATCCAGCAACAGGAACATCAAACTGGTAAGGAGGAGTAATTTAATTAATAATTAATAATTAATAATTAATAATTACAAGAAGGTTAAAACCGTGCTTGATTGAATATGAGGAAATCTCAAGAGCATTTTTTTCTCCTTCAAACCCGAAAATTACGACTTATTCAGCAAGCCCTACCTAGCTTACAATGCGCTATCGACGGTTTGGGAAAACTAATCTGCTACTGTCTGTGTTTTCCCTAGGAACTATGCGCTGCTTGGCTTCTGATTCAGAAGCCAAGAAAACTGTGCAAGAAGGAATTGCTAGGGGCATTAATCACCTAGAAACTGCTAGAGGCTACGGCAAGAGTGAGCAGTATTTGGGCAATATCCTGAAGACAGGGTTACCAGTACCACGAGAGCAACTATACATCACTACAAAACTGCCTCCTACACCTGATGCCCACTTGATGCGTCAGTGGCTCCATGAATCCCTAAAGCGCCTACAAATAGATTATCTGGATTGTCTGGCAATTCATGGTATCAATACCTGGGAGCATCTGGCTTGGGTTAAGTCCTCTACCGGTTGTATGCAGGCAGTACAAGAAGCCGTGGCAAAGGGCTATGTTCGACATGTTGGCTTCTCTACTCACGCTTCACTAGAGGTGATTCTGGAGGCGATTAATACAGATTTATTTGAATTTGTCAACCTGCACTACTATTATTTCTTTGTGCGCAATGCCGCAGCGGTGGAGTTAGCTCACAAAAAAGACTTAGGCATTTTTATTATCTCCCCAGCAGATAAGGGAGGACAGCTCTATACCCCATCATCCAAGTTGAAGGCACTATGCCATCCATTTTCTCCATTAGAGCTCAATTATCGGTTTTTATTGAGCGATCGCCGCATTACCACTTTGAGTGTTGGAGCAGCAAAAGCAGCTGAATTGACAGCACCTCTAGCAGTTGCCAATCGAGATGAGCCCTTAACTCCGATGGAAGTTGCAGCATTTTCTCGCTTAGAGGCTCAGCTAGGAGATACTTTGGGGACTGATTGCTGTAGTCAGTGCTACCAATGTCTACCTTGCCCAGAAAATATTCACATACCAGAAGTTTTACGACTGCGGAATCTTGCCGTTGCTTACGAAATGACGGATTTTGGTAAATACCGTTATGGCATGTTGGAAAATGCTGGTCATTGGTTTCCTGGGAACAAGGGTAATCGTTGTACCAGCTGCGGCGACTGCTTGCCCAGATGTCCAGAACAGCTAAATATTCCAAATCTCCTTCTGGATACCCATAACCGTTTAGTCGGCTCCCCTAGGCGTCGGTTGTGGGGGTAGGGGGATGGCTCACAAGGGTAGGTTTTTTACATAAGATGCTAGTCAAGGTGAGACAAGGAGGACAAGGAGGGAAAGTAGACAAGGAAGAAAGAAGATGGGGTCTTCCGTACTTAGGGTTCTTCAGGACATATTATGCTAAATTATTAGCTTTTATTGGCTAAGATTACTATCCTGTATGGCTTTGAGCTTTTTGATAATGCGTTTTTTCTTCTAAATGAGAGCACAAT
>JAAHHL010000101.1 GCA_010672185.1 Caldora sp. SIO3E6
CGCACTCGCCGACGTGCAATCAGCGCGGACATCGAGCGGCGGCACGCCGGGGGAAGAGGTGCGCATCGCCTCCCTCTGGCGCCAGTTGGGCCATCGAGAAGATTAATCCTGAGTATCAATTTTCCCCCAGAACTTGAAGCTGCTATTGAGGAAGCTTACCAGAAATTATGCGTCCGCTACGGGGAGGGTACAGATGTGGCAGTTCGCTCTTCGGCTACGGCGGAAGACCTTCCGGATGCCAGTTTTGCCGGTCAGCAGGAAACCTATTTAAATGTTAATAGTTACAAGGGGGTCTTAGAATTTTGCCACAAGTGCTTTGCTTCCCTATTTACCGATCGCGCTATCTCCTATCGCCAGCATAATGGTTTTGACCACTTTGATGTGGCTCTTTCCGTTGGTGTTCAGAAAATGGTACGCTCGGATTTAGCTTGCTCTGGGGTGATGTTCTCCATTGATCCGGAAACTGGCTTTAGGAATGCTGCTCTGATTACTGCTGCTTACGGTTTAGGAGAAAATGTTGTCCAAGGAGCAGTTAACCCGGATGAATACCTGGTGTTTAAGCCAACTCTCAAAGCTGGATTTAGTACCATCCTGGAAAAACGCTTAGGAACCAAAGAAATCGAAATGATCTACGATGAGGGAGGTTCTAAGCTGACGAGAAATGTTAAGGTAGCTCCTTCTGAACGTAGTAAGTTCTGTCTCACTGATCAGGAAATTATCCAACTAGCACGGTGGACTGTGGAGATTGAAGAGCATTATTCCCAGGTGCGCAATACCTACACTCCTATGGATATTGAGTGGGCAAAAGACGGTATCACTGGTGAACTGTTTATTGTTCAAGCACGTCCAGAAACGGTGCAATCCCAAAAATCTGCCCAGGTACTCGAAAGTTATCAACTCCAGGAGCATAGCACAGTTCTGGTTACTGGTCGCAGTATTGGTGCAGCCATCGGTCAAGGCAAAGCTCATGTAATTATGGATGCAGGTAAAATTCATCTGTTCGAGCCTGGTGAAGTTTTAGTCACCAATCGAACTGACCCTGATTGGGAACCGATTATGAAAAAAGCTAGTGCGATTGTCACTAATCAGGGGGGAAGGACTTGTCATGCAGCAATTATTGCACGGGAGATGGGTATTCCTGCTATTGTTGGCTGTGGTAATGCCACGGAAGTGTTGCACAATAATCAAGAAGTGACAGTATCTTGTGCGGAAGGAGACGAAGGACGAGTTTACCAAGGTATACTGCCTTTTGAGGTACACAAGACCATTTTGGAAAATTTACCTCGCCCTCGTACCCAAATTCTGATGAATGTGGGTAATCCGGAGCAAGCTTTTAGTTTGGCGGCTATTCCTTGTGATGGGGTAGGTTTAGCCCGGTTGGAGTTTATTATTGCTAACAATATTGAAGTCCATCCCCTAGCCTTGATTCACTTTGAACAGTTAGAGGATGAAGCAGTTAAAGCGCAAATTGCGGAGAAAACCAAACTCTATGAGGATAAGCCTCTGTTCTTTGTCGATAAACTGGCTCGCGGGATGGCGAAGATTGCCGCAGCATTCTATCCCAAACCAGTAATTGTGCGGATGTCGGATTTCAAGAGCAATGAATATGCCAACCTTTTAGGCGGTAAGCAGTTTGAGCCGAAGGAAGAAAACCCCATGATTGGTTGGCGGGGAGCCTCTCGTTATTGTGATCCGAAGTATCGAGAAGCCTTTGCTTTAGAATGTCAGGCAATTAAGCGAGTTAGGGATAAAAAGGGTTTAACTAATGTCATCCCCATGATTCCCTTCTGTCGTACTCCAGAGGAAGGGCGTCAGGTGTTAATCGAAATGGCTAAATATGGTCTCAATAGGGGTGTCAACGGTTTGCAGGTTTATGTGATGTGTGAGTTGCCGAGTAATGTGATTCAGGCAGATGAATTTGCCGAGGTATTTGACGGCTTCTCCATTGGTTCTAACGATTTAACTCAACTGACTCTTGGTTTAGACAGGGATTCAGCCTTAGTTGCCCACATCTTTGATGAACGCAATCAGGGAGTCAAGCGCATGGTGAAAATGGCGATTGCTACAGCTAAGGCAACAGGGCGTAAAATTGGTATTTGTGGACAAGCACCCAGTGACTATCCTGAGTTTGCCAAGTTTTTGGTTGAGTTAGGCATTGATTCCATGAGTCTTAATCCTGATTCTGTACTTAAGACGCTGTTGATGGTGGCTCAAGTTGAAGGTGTTGAGTGATAGATGTTAGGTGGTAGGTGGTAGGTGGTAGGTGTTAGGTATTGGTGACTGCATTCTGTCAATATTGTCTCCCTTCCTTTGCCTACCAAACATCCACGCTATTGATGACAATGCTCCTGCGATCGCTAATTTTGAGGCGTTGGTTTTTGTATTAACCACAAAGGCACAAAGTTCACAAAGGAAAAGAAGAGAGTTGTCGTAGGGTGTGTATACTCTTCGGGATGCTCCGCTTAGAGCGAAGCGTAACGCACCACATTGTGGATACAATTATTTTAAAAAATCGCCTATCTACCTAAACAAAAGTGATGGCAATCACAAGCTCAAGCAAATATTCTTTAGAGGTTTGGTTGTGTTTGCTGTTATTGTTTGCTATTATTTTTTCATAATAGAAAAGGTGTGCGCTTATATATAAAAGTGTGCGATCGCTAATTTTGAGGCGTTAGTTTTTGTATTAACCACAGAGGCACAGAGTTCACAGAGGAAAAGAAGAGAGTTATCGTAGGGTGTGTTAGCGTAGCGTAACGCACCACATTGTGGATACAATCATTTAAAAAATCGCCTATCTACCTAAACAAAAGTGATGGCAATCACAAGCTCAAGCAAATATTCTTTAGGGGTTGGTTGTGTTTGCTGTTATTGTTTGCTATTATTTTTTCATAATAGAAAAGGTGTGCGCTTATATATAAAAGTGTGCGATCGCTCACCTTGTAAAAGACTAAAACAGGCTAGTACCGCTACACGTAATTCAAAATTAATGCACTCAAAATTCCTTCACCTTCGTTGAGATTAACTTATTACTTCTACAAGAATTGCCTTAATTTGCTCGGCAGTGGTATTTTCAGGAAAAACTTGCAACAAATCTGTCAAATTTTGAATAGCGTCTCGGATATCGATTTGGGAAGCACCCTGCTGGAGTGCAGCTTGATATAACTGTTGTGCCTTTGGTGGGTTACCTGCTACCAAGTGATAGAGAGCTAAATCAAATGTATTTTGGCAATCATCAGGCTCTTTGGACTGTTGATCTTTGGCTATTTTAATGGCGTTATTTAAATCAGCTTTGGCGTTATCTGCTTGGTGGAGGATGAGGTAAGTACAACCACGAAGGTACAAATGCCAATCATCTCCGGGCTCAAGTTCAATAGCGCGATTAAAGTCTTGCAGGGCTTCTTCATAACGTTCCATCAATCTGTAGGTAGCGCCACGTTGTGCAATCGCCCAATCATCTCTGGGCTCAAGTTCAATAGCGCGATTAAAGTCTTGCAGGGCTTCTTCATAACGTTCCATCAATCTGTAGGTAGCGCCACGTTGTGCAATCGCCCAATCGTCTCTGGGCTCAAGTTCAATAGCGCGATTAAAGTCTTGCAGGGCTTCTTTATCGCGTTCCATTAAACTGTAGATAATGCCACGCTCTGTGAGCGCCTCAAAAGATTTTGGATTAAGTTTAATCGCGTGATTGAAGTCTTGTAGTGCTTCTTCATAGTGTTCCATTAAACTGTAAATAATGCCACGCTCTGTGAGCGCCTCAAAAGATTTTGGATTAAGTTTAATCGCGTGATTGAAGTCTTGTAGTGCTTCTTTATAGCGTTCCATTAACCTGTAGGTAATGCCACGTTCTGTGAGCGCCTCAAAAGATTTTGGATAAAATTTAATCACATTATTGAAGTTTTGTAGTGCTTCTTTATAGCGTTCCATTAACCTGTAGGTAATGCCACGTTCTGTGAGCGCCCGATTGCCTTGGAAATTCTTAAGAGCACGGTTGAAGTCTTGCAGTGCTTCTTCATAGCGTTCCATCAACCTGTAAGTAATGCCCCGTTCTGTGATCGCCCAACCGTATTGCAGTGCTTTTTGACCGTATTCCGTCAATCTGTAGGTCTTGCCACGCTCCCTGACAAACCCTGCGCTCGCCCAGCCGTCTTTTGGATTAAGTTCAATAGCGTGGCTGAAGTCTTGCAGTGCTTCTTTATAGCGTCCCATCAATCTGTAGGTAACGCCACGCTCGATCACCCGATCAAGTCTGAGATCAATTTCAAGAGCACGACTGAAGTCTTGCAGTGCTTTTTTATAACGTTCCATCAATCTGTAGGTAGTGCCACGTTGTGCAATCGCCCAGCCGTCTTTTGGATTAAGTTCAATAGCGTGGCTGAAGTCTTGCAGTGCTTCTTTATAGCGTCCCATCAATCTGTAGGTAACGCCACGCTCGATCACCAGATCAGGTCTGGGATCAATTTCAAGAGCACGGCTGAAGTCTTGCAGTGCTTTTTTATAACGTCCCATCAATCTGTAGGTCTTGCCACGTTCTGTGATCGCCCAATCCAATCTGGGATTAAGTTCAATAGCATGGTTGAAGTCTTGCAGTGCTTTTTTATAGCGTCCCATCAATATGTAGGTCTTGCCACGTTCTGCGATCGCCCAATCCAATCTGGGATTAAGTACAAGAGCACGGTTAAGGTCTCGGAGCGCTTCTTCATAGTGTTCCATCAACCTGTAAGTCCTGCCACGATTTGCAATCGCCCAATCTAATCTGGGATTAAGTACAAGAGCACGGTTAAGGTCTCGGAGCGCTTCTTCATAGTGTTCCATCAACCTGTAGGTTTTGCCACGTTCTGTGATCGCCCAATCCAATCTGGGATTAAGTTCAATAGCGTGGTTGAGGTCTTGAAGTGTTCCTTCATACTGTTTCATCAACCTGTAGGTTTTGCCACGTTCTGCGATCACCCAATCCAATCTGGGATTAAGTTCAATAGCGTGGTTGAGGTCTTGAAGTGCTTCTTCATACTGTTTCATCAACCTGTAGGTCTTGCCACGTTCTGTGATCGCCCAATCCAATCTGGGATTAAGTACAAGAGCAAGGTTAAGGTCTTGAAGTGCTTCTTCATACTGTTTCATCAACCTGTAAGTCCTGCCACGGTTTGCGATCACCCAATCCAATCTGGGATTAAGTACAAGAGCAAGGTTAAAGTCTTGCAATGCTTCTTCATAGCTTTCCATCAACTTGTAGGTCTTGCCACGCTCTGCGATCGCCCAATTGTATTTTGGATTAAGTACAATAGAACGGTTGAAGTCTTGCAGTGCTTCCTCATAGTGTTCCATTCGTTTGTAGGTAACGCCACGTTGTGCAATCACCCAATCCAATCTGGGATTAATAACAATAGAAGGCTCAAGGAGTACTTCTTCATAGCGTTTCGTCAACCTGTAGATCTTGCTAAATTGTGCAATTATCCAATCCAATTTGGAATTAAGTCCAATAGCACGGTTAAGATCTTGGAGAATTTCCTCATGGCTTTTCATTCCAGGGCATTCCATAAACCCATAGCCTATTCCAATTTGTGCAATCACCCAATCCAATCTGGAATTAAGTCCAAGAGCACGGTTAAGATCTTGGAAAAATTCTTCATGGCTTTTCATTAATCTGTCGGTAATACCACGCCTCGCGAGCACCAAATAAAATTTGGGATTAAGTATAATAGAACGCTTGAAGTTTTGCAGTACCTCTTCATAGGGTTTAATTACTTCTTCACAGCATCTCATCAATCTGTCGGTACTAATGCCTTCGTATGCGAGTTCTTCAATAATGAGTACAATAGAGCGGTTGAAGTCTTGCAGTGCTTCTTCATAGCGCTCCATTAACCTGTAGGTAATCCCACGTTCTGTGATCGCCTGATAGGATTTTGGATTAAGTACAATAGAACGGTTGAAATCTTGCAGTGCTTCTTCATAGCGCTCCATTAACCTGTAGGTAATCCCACGTTCTGTGATCGCCTGATAGTATTTTGGATCAAATACAATAGCATAGTTGAATTGTTGTAATGCCTCATTATATTGCTTCCTTGAAGCACAGCTTATACCACAACGGAAGAAAACTTGAGGGCGAATTAGATCGGGGTCGCTATTGATCCTACTTTTAGCAAGAAACTGCCTCAATAGATTATGTATAAAACGATAACTATTACCCGTGCGCTGAAGTAATAGTCGATCCTTTGCATAGTTGAGAAATCGAGTGTAGTTCCAGGGAATTGACTTCGTTCCCAACAAACATAAGCGCACTAGAAGACGATTGATGTATATGTTTTCCCATTCTGACCAAACCCAAAGTATCAAAACTATGGGTAGTAGCCACAATATCCAAACAATGCATAGTTTAATTGCTACTATGATGTGAGTAAAAAAAGGGGCTGGATGTACTATAAAAGGTACTGCAAGAGGTATTGAATGTACTGTAAAACGTACTACAAGAGGAACTAATAGCCAAGAACCTATTGCAATAATCAATCCCCAAGCGGCTATAGCAAGAACAGTAAATAGACGCTTTTGAAAGAAGGTTGACAACCATCTCGTGTTAATTCTCTCAACCAAAAAATCAGTTTCTGAGTCTTGCAGCAACTGTAATGCCAAAATTTCTAGCCACTTACGACTTTGTTCCTGACTAGGAAGCTTTTTGTTACTGTAGACATAAGTTGACCTATCTTGGTTCAGCATATACCGAACATAGGCATCTAAAAGTAAATTTAGCCTATCTCCTGCTGAAGTTGCCCGCTGCCACTGGATTTGCTCTAACTCCTTGTAAGCGATTATCGCCATTGACAATAATAAGGGTCTGCGAATCAATGCCAGCAAATTCTCATCTGCCATCAAACTCTTTGCTAACTCCCCCCGATTCGCCTCGACCAAAAATTTCTGGATCTGTTTATCTGTCAAGTCTTGAAGATAGACTGCTCCATATAGTTTTAGTTTTTCCGAATAACTCTCATAGGGTTCCCGCCGACAACAGACTGCTACTTCTGTTGGTTGCCACTTAGAGTCCAACCACAAGTTAATAGCTCGTACACAGTCCCGCTGATACTCCGGCGATACCTCATCAAGTCCATCGAGCAAAGGTACTAACCGTTTCTTTTCCAGCCATTGCTGAATTTGCTGTAGTGAAACAACGCCATATTTGTTTGACACCTTGCTAATCAACCAATTTGTGGTTGATTCAACTAGCTCTTCTTCAGAAAAAGGCTCAGAAAAGTTTTTCCGAGAAACCCTACTCCCCCTGGAGGTTGAGGGAGATACAATCGGTTGCCAATCAGCAAGATCGACTACAACAGGAATACGTTGCTGTGGATCAGCTTCTGCTATTGCGGCTAATTCTAGTGCCAAATCCAGCAAGCTTGTGGTTTTTCCTGCCCCTGGCTCCCCTAAAATTAGTAAACGGCCTGAACACTGATCAAATACTTGTCCGATGCTAGTCTCTGGCGATAATAACTGACTCTGTTGCGGGAGCGCTACTTTAACATCCATATCCCAAGGACGTACTTGTCGAGGCTGGGTTTCTTTTGATAAATTAAGCCTCACACGATGGTGTAACTGTCCATCTAAGCGGCAATTAACCTGTCGTTTAACTTCCTTCAGTAAATCCCTCTCTGCCTCAGGTCGAACTGTCTGCTGATAATTTGAAAGTTCCTTACTATTAACAGACTTAGTATTGGCAACAGAAGGTATCGAATCAACCTTGTCATTTCCTACATCAAACTTTGCCAATATCTGAAAAGCAAAAGCACTAGCATGACTAGCCGCAATCTCTTGATAACCCTTGGCATCAACCTCACTTTTGCCATCAATCAGGTCCGAAATACCCCGAATTACCATAGCAGAAACCTGCTGGTTGGCATGAGTAGCATTCAAAAAGCCGATACCTTCCATCTCAACTGCCACTGCATCGCCGTAATTGGAGCGTAAAAACTGAAAAACCTCAGACTGTGTGGAAGCAATAACCTTCTCTCCCGCAGCAATAGGAGCAACAAAAACAGTAGGAGTAGTTTCAGGAGTTGATCGTAATCTCTTTAACCAGTCCTTGTTTCTCGCTTCAAATCTAGCCCTCTGTTCTAAACCATAAGCACTAAGACCTATTTCTGGTCTAGGTTTAAAAGTTTCCTCCGCTTTCCCGGACTCATAGGCATATACCTTGGTAGAAGCAACGACATCCCCAAGCTGCACATCTTTGATGCCACCTGCCACACCTACAAAAAGAATAACCTGAGGCTGGAAATATGCGATCGCTCTCTCTGCTTCTGCCGCTGCACCAGGATTACCTGCTCCAATTTCAGCAATTCCTATATCCCATACTCGCTTATTGGCAGAAAATCTTCCTTTTTCGTAGACTGTTCCACGATGAACTCTCTCCTTGGGCTTTTTCAGATAAGCTCGAACAGCCATATATTCAGCTCGAATAGCAGTGAGGATAACTGCACAGGGCATATTGACCTTTTATCTAGAGCATCTACCTTAGGTATTACTACATTATAAAGGTGGTAGGTGGTAGGTAGCAGGTGGTAAGTGAATTAACAGTAGATGTCTGTTGTTTCCCCTGGCAGAAGAAGCCCTAAGTCAGATAGAGTTAATGAAGTGAGCGATCGCTGACAGCTGAACGCTGAACGCTGATAGCTAATTGACTGATGTACAAATATTAGGTAAATATGCAGAAAGAATGCACGTAATCAGCAAAGTGAAGTTGCGGGAATTCTGGATTCAACATGCTGATTCTGAAGATGCTCTAAATGACTGGTATAAGTTTGCGTCTAAAGCCAACTGGTCTAATTTACTAGATATTCAGAAAAAGTATCCAAAAGCAGAAGCAGTTGGTAACTTTACTGTGTTTAACATCAAAGGTAATAACTATCGTTTGATTGTAGATATTCGGTATTCTAGCCAAACAATTTTTATTAAATACATTCTTACCCATTCTGAGTATGATAAGGAAAGGTGGAAAGATGACCCTTACTTCTAGTCAACAAAGCTATACCGATTTACTAATTAAGTATCAGCCTAAAGCAATTACCAACTTTGAAGAATATAACGCAGCCTTGACTATAGTAGAAGGGATGATGTCTGGTGAATTGACGGAGGCTGAAACAACAATTTTTGACTTGTTGGTTGTTCTTATTGAGACTTATGAAGCTCAACATTATCTGATAAGTGAACCTACGGCTGCGGCTACTTTAGAGTCACTAATGCATGAATTTGATGTAAAACCATCCACTTTAGCCGAAGTTCTCGGTTCTGTTGAACAAGCCAGGGAGATAGTTAATGGTCAAAGGAAAGCCGATAAATCCCAAGCAGAGTCCTTAGCCAAATTTTTTAATGATTTAGGTTCAGGGCTTTCTTTAACATCTAAAGACTTTGAAAAATAAGGCGATTTTTGATAATGATTATATCCGCAATTTGGTGCATTACGCTTCGCTAACGCACCCTACAGTTGGCTTTTTATAACACAATTTGGTACTTTATCTAAAAAAAATGGTGCGTTACGCTTCGCTAACACACCCTACAATTGGGTACAATTCGATACAATTGGTAACTAAGCTGAGCATCCCATTTTAGTAGTGCGAGCATCTTGCTCGCTAGAGGTAATACCAAATCCGGTTCTCAGAGCACGTAAAAATAATTCAAAGTCCCCCAGAATTGGGGGATTTAGGGGGCGAAGTAACACGTCTTTTCTCAACCAAATTTGGTATAATTCCAGGGAGCAGGATGCTCCCACTACTGTCGTTTGTACAACCTTTGGACGCCCCAATTTGCCAAGCAATTTCCTTCCAAAAAACAAATGACTAATGACTAATGACAAACAACAAACAACAAACAACATCATTTATTGTTTTTCAGTAAACCTTCAGCAGCGTCACTATCCAAAGGTTTACTAAACAAATAACCTTGTCCATATTGACATCGCAGCTCAATCAGGGGATTAACTTGTTCTTGCACCTCAATTCCCTCCGCCACAACATCCATTCCCAGAGTTTGAGCCAAGTTAACAATTGTCTGAACAATCTCCAAATTTTCCCCTAAAGCACCAATCCGACTGACGAAGGAACGGTCAATTTTGAGGGTACTGATGGGAAAATTATGTAATCGACTCAAAGAAGAATAGCCAGTACCGAAGTCATCAATACACAGAAAAATCTTTCTTTGCCGTAACTGAAGCAGCACATCTTTCACCCAGTCGGGATTTTCCATAACCACACTTTCTGTAATCTCCAGTTTTAAGCTACCTACCATCAATCCCGTTTCCTGAAGAATTTGGTCAATTTTGTCAATCAGGTCTGGTTCAGTAAACTGTTGACAGGAAAGATTAACATTAATGGTCAAAGGTTGAGTTGTGGGGAATTGCTTTTGCCAGATGCTCATCTGACGACAAGCTTCTCTCAAAGTCCACCAGCTAATAGGAGTAATCAGTCCCGTTTCTTCTGCTATGGGAATAAACTCACCAGGGGAAACGATACCCCGTTGGGGATGTCGCCAACGTAACAAGGCTTCAAAACCGGTAATTTTACCAGTTTCCAAAGACACAATTGATTGATAGTAAACCTGAAACTCTTCCCGTTCAATCCCTCGCCGCAGATCCGTTTCCAACTGCAATCTGTAAGCAGAGTTTCTCTGCATTGCTGTATCATACAATTCATAGCGGGTATGACCTTGACTTTTGGCACGATACATGGCAATGTCAGCATGTCGTAACAGCTCTTCTGGTTGAAGGACACAGTCAATTCTTGTGGAAGTAAAGCTAGCTGTGGTGGAGTTGCTATTACTTTCCGTCAAAATCATGTTTGGTTCATTGGTAGTATTGAGAGCAATACCAATGCTGGCACTGATGAAAACTTCAGAATTTTCTAGGTAAAAGGGTGAATTCAGAGTTTGGTGAATGGCATCAGCTATATTGGTAGCTTCACTAATACTGTCAATTCCTTCCAAAAGTACAGCAAATTCATCTCCCCCTAAACGCGCTAAGGTATCAGTAGGACGCAAACAAGTCTGGAGTCGATAAGCTACCCCTCGGAGCAACAAATCACCAATTTTTTCCCCTAGGCTTTCGTTGACTAACTTAAAACGATCCAGATTCAAATAGAGTACAGCAATTCGATAGGGGTGACCCGATAATTCCTCTGGGACATATTTTTGAGCTCTTCTGAAGGCTTGATACAAGCGATCCATAAATAAAGCTCGATTAGGTAACTCCGTTAGCTGGTCATAAAAGGCATTGTAAATTAATTGTTCCTGTGCTTTGCGGCGAGCAGTAATATCGAAACCATAGATGCGCAGGCATCCCATCCCTTCGACAAAGTGCAATACTTGTTCGTAATAAGCTTGACCAACTTTCACCTCTCGCATCAGGGAACCCTCCTGTTGCAGTATTTCAACGAGGGAGAGTAACTCTGTGAGAAAGGGATGTTTAACACCAGTATCCTGTAAATCTGGGAACAATTGGATTGCCTCCGGATTCAGATACAAAATCTGACCCTCCAAATCCGTTTCCACAATCGGATTGGGAGCTAGCAGGGGAACCGAAGCCAAGCGAGCAGTTTCTTCAACCAGCACACGATATATTTCATTGTTCTTCGGCAACTCCTTCTCTAATTGCTCCCGTTGCAAGACTTTTAGTTGCTCGATATTCATTTCTTCAGCTAGACTTGGAGTAGTTGTTTCTAGGGGATGATAGGGAGTTTCATTCTTCTTACATAGTAAGTTATCTCCCTGGCCCTCCTGACCTTCCCTACTGACTACCAGGGACTGCAATTCGGTGTCAGGAGCTTTTTGTGCTATATCTGTGGCGACGAACTTCACTAACAACAATGCCGTACACCAAGAAATAATGGCTGTAACTGCCTCAATTCCATTAGCTAGCCAATAATTTGGATACCAGATTTTCCAGATATTTATTAAGTAAGTTGTACCGTTAGCAATAGTGAAAGTAGCAAGCAAGCTCAATATCCCTGCTTTCGGCTCAACAAGACGATGGCGGCGCTGATGGAGCAAGTAAATTAAGAGAATGGAGATCGAGTAATAGAATAGGGCAATTAGGGTAGCAAAAGTTACATGCAACCAAAAAAAATCTGGTTTCAGGAGATAGGAATGCCAATGAAGCATAAATAGTCCGTTAAGAATACAGGGTTTTCACGAATTCCAACATCAACACTCTTCCAATATTTGTTACTTCTTGATTTGTACTTTGTACTAATTAAAAATAACTAAGCGTCGCTTTTTGTAAGTAGTGTAAACATGTGAGACATTTGTGAGTCAATGAGATGCACAACAGGCTAAATCATGCGCAACAGCACTCTTTGCTAACTTGTCCAAATAGAGGCACAGCAGCTGACTACTGTTGGAAGCGACTTAGATAACAGTTCTGAAGTTGAGGCACCACACCCTGACGAGTTCCAATTACCCTGGCATTTACAATTTGGAACAATTTCTAGTTTTGCAGATGAATGTAGTTGGATGCAATTGATAACTGCTATATTGTTTCGAGGTTTATTATGTTGGATTTGCTAAGCTAAAAGGCATTTAAATTGATTAGTCCTAATCTCCGCATCCGGTGCGTCCAGTGCGTCAGGACTAATGACAATTTTTCATGCATAACAGCTTATGTCTGGTGGTAGCTTGCAACATGACAGAAGCTTTAACACCTTTGGCAGATAATGCCACCCTCCTATCAGCTTAGCTTACTCTAGCCGACATTCCGCACTCTAGTTGGCACAACTAGTATTTTCGTAATATCCACGGGACAATTGGTAACATTTGATACATTACATACCGGTGAAAGAGGG
>JAAHHL010001010.1 GCA_010672185.1 Caldora sp. SIO3E6
CGCCCCGTCTACCCGTCCCCGCGTCCCCGCGTCCCCACACCCCGCGTCCCCGCGTCCCCACACCCCGCGTCCCCACACCCCGCGTCCCCACACCCCACACCCCACACCCCACACCCCACACCCCATACCCTAAACCCAGTCCCTAAAGAGATACTTCTGGGATGTCAGCCAAATTTAGTAGCGAGTCTTTGTTATTAGTCATGGAACCTTCCGAATTGCGCTGACAACGAATTGCAAAGTTACAGTCATGGCATCTACCAGTGGATACTTCTACTTGCGGAAATTGCTCTCCTGCCTGATAGCGTTGTCGCCACTGAGTTAATCTGATTAACTGTTGAGTTAAATCCTGTCGAGTTTGTTCGTGTTGTAGTTGGCTGTAGGGGAATTTGAGGCTTTGGGGACCAGACTGGGACTTAACAAACCAGTAACTCATCGAAATTTGTTCTGGCAAGTAATCGCTGGTTTCTGCCAAAATATACAGATATAGCCTTGTTTGCCAGTCTTGGGCTAACCGTTGACGATTTTTTGGTTGAGGATAGGTTTTCCAGTCAAGAATTTGTGCGCAGTGCTTGTCTTCAATCAACAAATCGTAGATAACAGTAAGTAGATAACCTTGGAAGCTCAGGGTACGACAGTGCTCTGATTCGCGGAAAGTTTGAGGAACCTTGGTTAAAATTTCTGGAGCCGCATTTACCAAAGCATTAACCCAATGTTGCAGCTGAGCATCTTCCCCTACTAGGGATTCCACTGGTAACCCTAGTTCCCTTTGTTGCATTACTAGGTGAAAGCGACTACCCCAAGTAAGATGTTCTTGTTGTTCTGGAGAGACATGGGTTCCGAGTTGCTCCAGGTAAATATGTTGAAACTTGCGGGGACAGACTTTAAGTAGGTTAAGCTGACCCTGAGATAAGCGAACTAAGGGCAATTGATTATTCATAACCTACCACCTACCACCTAATTTTTGGTCAAAACAAACACACTTCCTTCGTTACCGCGCCCAATCCGTAGATCTTGATCGAGATAAGTAATATCTAGCCAACCTTGTTGGTTACGATTCTCAATACCAAAGTCAAGGGCAAGAAACTTGTTGCCTGCTTCAATTTTCCCAATAAAATCATTGGGGGACTGATAGCCGATTAAGCGTCGTAAACCAGCGATAGATCGTTCAAATTTCACATTAACCCGCTTCTGAGAGACTGCCTCAAATCGAGCACAAACGCTCACTAAGCCTTCGAGATAGGGGGGAGACAAAAATTCAGCAATATTGTAAATTTTGGCATCTGAGGTGCGAACACATTGGTATATAGAGCCGAGTTTGGCTAAAGGAAACTGGTCTAAGTTTAAGAGAGCTTTACTGGTAGTATAAAGTAGACGCCAGTTTCCTTCTAATAGTTCAGTTGCTGCCAGAGGCTCAGGAGTAGGGTTGCGCTCCTCCAACTGGGCAATTGCTGAGAGAATAGCTACTTTCTCTGTTTCCGTTGCCAGCAAGCCGCGATTCTTGCCTGCGATCGCTTCTAATAATTCTGCTTTGTTAATCATATTTGGTTATTGGTTATTGGTCATTGGTCATTAGTCATTGGAAAAAACAACAAAGGACAAAGGACAAAGGACAAATGTTATTCTAGCTGTATAGGAATTCTAAAATTGCCAGCCGAATCTTGCCATGTACAATCCTTCTTTACGTGAACAACCTCGTGATCACCAAGCCGAAGTCATTCCTCTCAACCAGCATACCTCCCTTTTAAACTGGTTAGAATCTCAAGGTCGTCTTTTGGCTCGTGAGCCCCAAGACGAAAGTTTACTGGATGGTGAAGAGGAAATCTCTGAACTGATGGATGTTGATGATGCTACCTATGATGACGATGACGATATGCTAGAGGATGAATAATTTGGCATTGGTCATTGGTTATTTGTTATTGGTCATTGGTTATTTGTACTAATGATCAATGAGGCTTAGCGCAGCGGAGTGGAGCCCAGTGTAATCCCATGTACAATAGAGAGTAGGAAGTTCCCTACTACCTACCACTTAATGACCTAAGCTTGCTTCATCACCTGTAATAGAGATGTCAACGCTTGGTCTTCATGGGGGTTAACCTGTCGATCAAGCATGGCAATACTGACTGCTTTAGGAAGAGCGATCGCAGCAATATCTGGCTCTAGTCCTTCTAAGAGATTTTCCAGTGATTGGGGAACTTTGAGAGCAGAGCGAATGCCCAGCAACATTGGCTCATCTAAACCTAAAGCTTTTAGTTGCGGATAGATAGCATCCCAGTTTACTGCTACTTCCGGTTCCCCCACTTGGATAAGATAGGCTAGCAACCGTTGGAGCTTACTCTGTTGTTTAGGTGTAATTTGAGGTTGAACTAGTTGTGAAACTTGGACATCACTGTTACTGCCATTAAGGTTGCTGACAATTTTGTGCCAATCATGGGAGTCACAGGCTTCCGGTTTACCTACAGTTAGAGAAATGCGAATATTGTGCTGATCGCAAACATCTAAATGGGTGACTTCAGCCTTCACACCCAGGAAACTTAACCATTGAGCAACCGTTGAAATTAGGGTAGAACGAGTTGCTTGAGAGTTAGCCAATAAGCGCAGTTGGGTGTGAACCATAGGGCGCACGATTTGTGAAAGCATAAGCCAAGACCACAAGCTAAGCGAAATAGATATGAGTTTAACTCACCTTAGGATAACCAATTTGGCGAGAATAGGGGATAGTGAATGTCAAAATTCGCAAATGTAAAATTGTACTATAAGCTCATCCCACGACTGGCGTAGCGCTATATGACCCAATGGGAAACATTATATACAAATTTATTTTCTTAATTTGTCATAATTATCTATGAAATTCTCCCGCAGAATTTTCACTAAAAATGGAGCTTTGCTACTGCTAAGTAGTTCCCTATCTCCGTTGTTAATCAAGGAAGTACGTTGGAGGTTTGGAGATGAGCCAGTTGAAGTACAACAAGCAAAAAATCTTGACTTTATCAACAAAATTGATACTAGCTTGCCTCCGGTAACAGAACTATTAGTGCCTAGTTATTTAGGTAATGCTCAGAGAAGATTCTATGGTAGAGGCACACCTCAAGGACTAAACTTAATTCATAAGTTCAATTTGGGAAGTGGAAGAACCAATGTATTTGGTTCAATTCAAGTCTGGACTGGTGCAGGGTGGACAGGACAACCAACTATTATCAAAGACCAAGATAAAATCTACTTGATTATTGGAGCCTATGATCATCA